>CAZJAY010000019.1:0-13922 GCA_964543915.1 uncultured Methylocystis sp.
TCCTGACGCAGTAATGCACGCTTCGCCCGCGCTCCTCCGGAGCGCGGGCGGGTTTCTCGCAAATAGCTGGTTGTCAGGGGGGTAAAATGGCTTTTTTGGTCCTGTTAACGGTGACCCTGGCGTCGCCCCTCGCTTTCTGGCTTGCCGCGCCGCGGCCGGCTCCAATCCCGGTGCGGGCGCGTTCGCGTCGGGTCGGTCGTCTTCCTCATCGGGATTGACCGCTGATTTTGCGATAATCGCCCTTGGGGGCGGTTTTCAGTCTGCCCGCCGTTGCCGCGAGATGCGGCTCCGACGGGTGGATTTTTTTTATCTGCTCCTCTGCCCCGCTGGTTGACGTTTTTGGCGCTGGTCCAGCGTCTGCCTCCCCATCTCGCCGGGTTGATTTCCGCACCATGGGGGCTACCTGTGGTCAGCCGCTGGGCGGCTTGAGCGGAGGCTTAAATGAACGATCTTCTGGTTATCGCATTTTCATCCGAGGAGAAGGCCGAACAGGTTCGGCAAAAACTCTTCGCCATGCAGAAAGAATATCTGATCGAACTGGGCGATGCAGTCGTCGCGGTCAAAAGCGAGGATGGTTCGATCAAACTCAATCAGCTTTTCAGCACGACAGCGATCGGCGGCGTATCTGGCGCGTTCTGGGGCGCGCTGATTGGCATGATCTTCATGATGCCGCTGGCTGGCGCCGCGCTTGGAGCCGCTTCCGGCGCTGTTTCCGGCGCGCTGACCGATTTCGGCATCGACGATAAATTCATGAAGGGCGTTGCAGAGGCCGTTCCGCCTGGCGGCGCGGCGCTTTTCGTTCTGGTTCGGAAGATGACGACCGACAAGGTGCTTGAAGGCCTCAAGGGCGTCGGCGGCACCGTGCTGCGGACGTCATTCGACAAGTCGAAAGACGATGCGATCCGCGCCGCGCTTGCAGCCCAGACACCGACCAGCTGACGCTCTGGATTGACAGCTCGATAATTTTTGGCCGACCGGAGCGATCCGGTTGGCCTTTTTTCACTGCGACTTCGTGTGAAGCCTTTGCGCCGCGCGTTAGCCTTTCGCCTTGCGCCGCTCCGCATGGGCGGTGAAATAGATGCTCGCCGCAATGAAGGCGACGCCGATGATTGCGACAATGATGAAGAGCGAGGTGCGTTGCACGATCGCCATTGCCGGCACGAAAAGGGCGAGTATCAGTCCGACGATGCAAATTTGCCAGGCTTCCGCATGGACGCCAGCGACGAATGTCGCAAGCGCGAGAAGAGTCATCAGATTGAGACCGGTCGCGTTCACGTCGACAAGGCTGCGCATCGTCGGCGAATAGATGAGCCACATGGCTGCGAGAAACGCGAGCCAGTGCAGAATCTGCGTCCAGATAAGCTTGATTTTTTCCTGTCGGGTTTCCGCGTGTCGCCAGCCAACGTGAATACAAAGCGCGCAATAGACGGGGGTCAAAAGCTCCCAGTAAAAGCCGGAGGGTTCGCCGGTGAAGGTGACAAGGCCGATACCGAGCACAGCCATCGACAACATGATGATATAGGGGAGATCGATCTTCAGAACGTCGACGAAAAGAACGCCCGGCGGTTGCGTCGAGATTTCGTCGATTCCTTCTTCAAGCGCCGAGAGCCACGTTTCGTCGCCGGTGGCGGGCGCCTTGTCTTTGACGGGCGGCTTCCCGCCGGAAGCGCCATCGGGACGGATCGACATGTGGCCTCATCTCCACGTTTTGCGCGATATCGCGCATATTGCATTGAAATCCAGAGGATATCACGCGCCTCTCATGACGAGCATAATCTGCAGGCATCGCGGCGGCAACCGTTTCTCGTCCCATGATTTTTCGACCGTAACGCAAACGCGCCTTGTCCGACGGCCCTCCGCGCCTACCTTCCACGCGTTTCTCCAGCAAATGGCGCGTCAATGAAAAAGTGGCTTATCGCATCCGGTGTCGTGCTCTCGGTAGGGTTTGGCGTCTGGTCATTTTTTGTGGCGAGCCGTTATCAGGCGCTCTGCGAATTGTCCTATTTCTCGGCGTCCGCCGCTGAGATTAAACATTGCGACGAGCGGCTGACGGAATTGCGCGGCGGGTAGCGACAGGCCGCGTCTTCACAGTGTTCGCAGCGCAGGACCTGGACGCCGAGCAAGCGCGCCCCGGGTTGCGAGCAGGCCGATCGCGAGCGCAACCGCAATGCTCGTCGCAATAAGCGCGACGATCGTTGCGACCGGAAAAACGAAATCGAATTTCATCAGCCACACGACAATTGCGGCGGCGGCGCCGGCGCCAACCGCCGTGGCGATCAGAGATGCGACCAGCGCGACAATCCCGAATTCGAGGCACCAGGCGATGGCGAGCCAGCTCCGGGTCGCGCCGAGCGTCTTCAGGATCACAGCGTCGTGAAGGCGGGCGCGTTGTCCCGCGCCGACCACACTCACGAGCGCAAGAATGGCAGTCACGATCGCGACGCCCGCCGCTACGCGGGCGGCGCGCGCGAGCTGGCCGGCAATCCGGTCGATGGCGGCGAGCGCCTCCTGCACACGAACGGCGACGACAGTGTTGAAACGCCGCGCCGTCTCGCGCGCCAGCCGCGCGTCCATGGCGTCGCGGGCGGCGACGCTTTCCGCCTCATAGGCGATTGTGAATAATTCCGTATAGGGCGCGCCGCGGAACGCATTGGGCGAGAAAACCATGACAAAGTTGATCCCGTAGCTCCGCCAGTCGACCTTGCGCAGACTGGCGATCCGCGCAGCGATTTCCCTGCCCATGACATTGACCTTTATCGGATCGCCGATCGCGAGGCCGAGGCCGGACGCGACCCGCTCTTCGAGCGAGACGAGCGGCTCCCCGTCATAATCCGGCGCCCACCACCCGCCCGCAACCAATGTCGAATTTGCAGGCAGGCGCGGCGAGAAAGTAACGCCACGATCCCCATCAAGCGCCCATTTGGCGTCCTCTGCGACAGTCAGGCGTTCAACCGCCAAGCCTTTAGCCTCGACGATCCGCCCGCGCATCATCGGCACATGTTCGATCTTTGCGCCGGGCGCCGTTTCGGCCAGAAACGCTTCGAACGCAGTCGTTTGCGACTTCGGCACGACGACGAAAAAGAAAATAGGGAGCGCGCCGGCGTCCGCCCGCGCCAGTTCCGCATGGATTGCGCTCTCGACGAGGGTCAGCAGGACGAGCAGGGTCTGGATCAGGCCGATGGAGACGACAAAAGCCGTCGTGACGCTTCCCGGCCGCCAGATATTGGTGAGCGCGAGGCGAAGACGCGGGTCGCGCGGGTGCGGCAGGCGGCGCGCGATCTGCTTGATGAGAGCGGCGGCGGCACGTAGCGCGGCGAAAGCGACGGCGGCGGCGCCGATACAGGCGGCGCCGAATTTAACGTCTGAAACAGAGGCGAACACCAAACCGGCGAGCAAAAGCGCCGCCGCCGCCGCGCCGAGCCGGTAGCGCCCGGCGCGGGCGGGCCGCGGATCGTCCCGCAGGAGCGCCGCAACAGGAATTTCATGCACGCGCCCGAGGGGCGCGAGCGCGAACATCAGCGTGACGAGAAGTCCGTAAATCGCGCCCGTCAGCGCGCCGCGTATGTCCGGCGCGGCTTCGACGGGAAGCTGCGCCGCCTCGCGCAGGCTTGCAGCCGCCGCCCATGGTATCAGCGCCCCGACCGCCAATCCCAGTATGATCGCGACGCCTGCGGCAAACAGGATCTGGGCCAGCGCGATCGCGAAAACCCGTCGGCCGGATGCGCCCAGCGCCTTCAGAATGGCGAATTGTCGCCGCTTCCGGTCGACGAAACCCTGCACGGCATTGGCTACGCCGGCCCCGCCTGCAACCAGCGCGGTCAGGGCGATCAGGATCAGGAACTGGGTGAAACGATCAAGGTTTCGGGTGAACTGGGGCGAAACGGCGTCACGGGTCCGCGCCTCCCAGCCGGCCTGGGGAAATGTTCGCGCCGCCTCATCGGCGAAGGCGCGGACGCCGGCGTCGCTCGTTCCCGGCGGCAGGATAACGCGCGTCAAATAGCGCACGATGGCGCCCGGCGTTGCGAGACGGGCGCGCGCCATCGCCGCGCGCGTCATCAGAACGCGCGGACCGAAGCCGATTCCGCCAGCGAGTCTGTCCGGCTCCGCCCGCACGATGGCGGTCAGGCGGAAGCGCCCGTCGCCGATCGCAACGGTGTCGCCGAGGCGTAGATCGAGCCGCGCAAGCAACATCGGATCGACTGCGGCGCCGTCAACGTCGTCGCGTTGCGCCAGCGCATCGGCGAGCGGCTGCGCCGGCTCCAGTTCCAGCGCGCCGAGAGTCGGGTAGGTCTCCGGGTCAACCGCCTTGATTTCGATCATCGCCGTTTCGCCGTCCGCCCGACGCGCCATGGCGCGCATCAGGGCGACATCCGCGAGCCGGCCGCGCGACTCCAGAAATGCGCGTTGCTCCGGCGTCAGTTCGCGCGAGACGACGGCGAAGGAGGCGTCGCCGCCGAGGATTGTTCGTCCTTCCCGCGCGAGCCCCTGCGAGAGCGCCCGCGAAAGGCCCGAGACGCCCGAAATTGCGGCCACGCCGATGACGATGCAGGCGATGAATATCCGGAATCCGCGCGGATCGCCGAGCAGATCCCGCAGTGCGAACCGAAGGCCAAAGGGCAGGGCAGCGATCCAGACCCCGGCGCGTGCCGGGCTCATGATGCGCGGGCTCCGGCTTCGTCCGCCTCAATCCGGCCGGATCGCAGCCGCACCTGCCGCCCACAGCGGGCGGCCAGCACCGGGTCATGCGTGACAAGCACCAGCGTCGCGCCGCGCCGGCGCTGCTGGGCGAAAATCAGCTCTACAACCGCCGCGCCGGTGTCCGAGTCGAGATTGCCGGTCGGTTCGTCGGCCGCGAGGATCAGCGGGTCGGGCGCCAACGCGCGCGCCAACGCGACGCGTTGCTGCTCGCCGCCCGACAATTGCGCCGGGTAATGGGCGAGGCGGTCGCCGAGGCCTACTGACTCAAGCTCGGTCTGCGCCCGCGCAAAAGCATCAGGTTTTCCCGCCAGCTCAAGCGGGATTGCGACGTTTTCCAGCGCTGTCATCGTCGGGATCAACTGGAAAGATTGGAAAACGACCCCTATGTTTGCGCCGCGAAAGCGGGCGAGGGCGTCCTCTGACAAGGCGTTCAGGTCGCAGTCTCCGACCCGCACCGCGCCCGCGTCCGGTCGCTCCAGGCCGGCGAGAGTCATGAGAAGGGTCGACTTCCCCGAGCCGGAAGGTCCCAGCAGGCTGACTGTTTCGCCGGGTCGGATCGCGAGGGAGATGTTTTTGAGCACATGCACGCGCGCCGGGCCTTCGCCGAGCGTAAGATCGACTCCCGCAAGTTCGATGACATTCTGCACGGAGAATTTCCCTTGAAGAGCCTGCGAGACCGGTTGCGACAGCGCGCGACGCCTTATCGCCCGTTCGGCTTTCTGCGCCAAACCTTCATTATCGGTGTTATCGCTGCGTTTTCCATACTGGCTGCGTATGCGCCGCTGGCCATAGCCGGGCCGACGAATACGAAACGGATCATCGTTTTCGGGGACAGTCTTTCGGCAGGCTATGGCCTCGCCGCCGGCGACGCCCTTCCGGCCCAGCTCGAAAGGCGATTGCGCGCGGCCGGCTTCGATGTCGTTGTCGTCAACGCCGGCGTATCCGGCGATACGACTGCGACCGGCGTCGAGCGTCTCGATTACGCGCTTGGGGGTGAAAAGTTCGACATCGCCATCATCGAGCTCGGCGCGAACGACATGTTGCGCGGGCTCGATCCGAAAGCGGCGCGGGAAAATCTCGAGAAAATGATCGTCGCTTTTCGTGGGAATGGGGCGGAGGTTATGCTCGCTGTCATGGTCTCGAGCGATAATTGGGGGCAAGCTTACAAACAGGCGTTTGATTCGATCTATCCGGAGCTGGCGTCGCGTTATGGCGTGGCGTTGATTCCTTTCATGATGGGCGGCGTCTGGGGCGATCCAAAGCTGCTTATTGGCGACGGGCTGCATCCCAATCCCGCTGGCGTGGCGCGAATGACGGACGTTCTGGCGCCGCCCGTGCAAAAGGCGCTGGCGACCATGATCGCCGGCCCTGCCGGCGGCAAGTGACGGAAGCTGGCGAGGGAGGGGCGCATGCCGAGGCTTTTCACGGCGCTTGAGGTTCCCCCGCATGTTGCGGAAAGTCTCGCGCGCTTGCGCGGCGGCATACCCAACGCCCGCTGGATCGACGTCGAAAACTACCACATCACGCTACGCTTCATCGGCGATGTTGACGACGCCTTCGCGCGCGACGCCGCCAATGCGCTCGCGGGCGTCGCGCGTCCGGCGGTAACGGTGCGCCTTGATCAACTCGCCGCTTTTGGAGGCGACCGACCGCGGGCGATTGTCGCGCGCGCCCGGTCTGATTCCGCCCTTATCGAATTACAGGCGGAGCAGGAGCGCCTGTTCCGTCGCCTCGGGGCCGATCCGGAGCCGCGCAAATATGCGCCGCATGTCACGCTCGCCAGATTGCGCGGCGCGAGTCCGGCCTCGGTCGCCGCCTATCTCGGGACGCGCGGCTATTTCCCGCCGATCGCTTTCGAGGTCGATCGGTTTGTACTCTATTCCTCGCGCGACTCCGTGGGGGGTGGCCCTTATATCGTTGAAGCGGAATATCCGCTTCTATCCGCGCGTCCGGCCCTTGCGGCCAGTTCCTAGGCGCGCGGCGTTCCCGGTTCCGATCGACGGTTTTTCTCGACGAGCGGCGCGAGAGTCGGATCTTTCGCGAGCGCTTCGTCAATCAGCCGGTCTGACGCCGTTTCGATTGAGTCCCGCAGCCGGTCGAAAAATGCGCGCGACGGCAACCCCGTCGGAATCAGCGGCAGAAATTCGATGACGATCACGCCCGGCCGGATCAGAAAGGCGCGTCGGGGCCAGAACAGGCCGGAATTGACCGCGACGGGCAGAACCGGAACCTGGGTCGCCTCGTAAAGGGAGGCGATGCCCGCCTTGTATTTCGGCGGCGCGCCGGCGGGCCTGCGCGTGCCCTCGGGAAAAATGAAAAGCTGTCGTCCCTGAGCGAAGAGCTTGCGCGCTTTTTCAATCAATTGCGGCAGGAGCTTGCCACCCTTCGCACGATCGATGGCGATCTGTTCCGCGGCGAGGAGATACCAACCGAAAAACGGCAGCCAGATCAGCTCATGTTTCAGGATTTAGCTGAAATCGGGAAAACGGATCGGCAGCACGAAGGTTTCCCAAGCCGACTGATGCTTGCAGGCGACAATCAGCGGCCCCTCGACGATATTTTCGAGGCCGCGCCATTCGATCCGTGTTCCGCAGATCCGGTCGAGAAGCCAGAGGGAGGTGCGGCCCCATGTCCGCCCCAGTTCAAGCGAAACATGCCGGTTCATCGCCAGCGCAGGCAGCCATAGAGTCATCAACACAATCGTGTTGGCGAAAAAGACAATCTGGAAAACCAGAGAACGCAGGAAAAGCATGGCGCGTCTTTGCGTGATGTGGCGTGACTCGCGGCGGGCGCGTCGTTTTACGCCATCGTCGGGTTGCGGAACAAGTCGGCCGCTCAGGGCGGCGACATATCCCGGCGCAGGGGCGCGGTTTCAACCCCGCCCGTTTCCGGCCCCAATGCGATGCGGATCAGGGCGCCGATATATTTTACGTATTCACCTGCGATCAGCCGCGCGACACGAAGGTTCCTGGTCCAGCGGCCGACGTCGACATGTTCGCTGACGACGGGGAAGGGGTAGAGCGTCACGCGAGGCAATGCCGCCGACAGTTCGAGCAATGCGCGCGGCATGTGATAGTTTGAGGTCACGACGATCAACGATCGGGCGATGTTGTGCGCAAGCGCCCATTCGCGCGTTTCCCGCGCATTGCCGACCGTGTCCTGCGCCTCATAGCCAAGGTCGACGCAGCAGTCGAATTTATCGCGCGGGAGAGGCAGGAGCCGTGCAATCGCGGCGCTGCCGGTTGCCCGATTAACCCCGGTGATGAGCAGCCGGCGCGCCTGGCCCCGGGCGAGGAAATCGGCGGCGTTGAGCACCCGGTCCGATCCGCCGGTCAGAGCGACGACGCCTTCCGCGTGGATTTCTAGCGTCGGCTCCGAACGCGGGATCGACAGGGCGAAGACCACAAAACCGGCGACGAGCAGCACGAGAGCGACGACCGCCGAGGAAATCAACGCCCGGACAGCGCGCGCGAGGGCCTTTGCGACCGCATGCTGGCCCGTCGTGGCCCCCAATCTTCGTCTCCCCGATCTCCGGATGCATCGTTCATCGCCAGGGCGCTAAAATGGCGCGCAATCGTCGACTAATTCACCATCGTGCGTGGCGCCGACCGGCAATCAACAGAATTAGACCAGCTTCCGCAAGTGACGCAGCACGATCGCGCGGGACAGATAGCCGATCATCAAGGCCACCCCGGCCGCAAGCGCGATGATCGCGAGGTAGCCGGCGACGCCGGGATTGAAGGCTCCGAACAGGGCTTCGAGCTGGGCGCCGCCGGCGCTCGTACGCCAGCGGTCCGCCAGCGCGCCGGAGACCGGGAAAAACAGGAGCGCGCCGGCGCCGCCGATCGCCGCGCCGCGCAGACCAAGCGCGAGGAATCGCCGGCGGAACTGGTCTGCGATGAAGTCGTCTGTAGCGCCCACGACATGCAGCACCTCGACAATCTCCCGATTGGTTGAGACCGCTGCGCGCGTCGCCGAGGCGACGACGACGCCCATCGCCGCGAGCATGAGCCCGAAGGCCATAATTGCAAACAGAACCACAGCCTCGGCCATTGCGCCGAGACGGCTAATGAAAACATGATGATCATCGAGCGATGCGCCGGGGATTGCGCCGTAAAGCGCGACCCGTAGTCGATCGAGATCGGGACGCGCCCCGGGATCGAGTTTCAGAACGACCATGCGCGGGATTGGCAGATCGGAAAGGTCGAGGCCTGTCCCGAGCCATGGCGCGAGCAGGGCCTCCGACTCGGCCTTTGAGTAGATCCGCGTCTCGCGGACGCCGGCTGTGCGGGCGGCCATATCTGCGGCGGATTTCAGGTCGGCTTCGATGTCGCGACCGGAAACGGCGCGCAGCTGGATCGCTGCTTCTGTCGCCGCCTCGCCGCGCCACTCCGCACTGGCGTCCGACAACATAGCGACTGCGCCGGCGGTCAGCGCCGCGAGGAAGGTCATGATTGCGATAACCATGACAAGAGCCCGACCCGCCGTTGTATCTGTCGGCACGAGCGGCGCGGACTCGTCGCCCGCCCTCGCGCCGGAAATGTTCCGCCGGACGACGGCGACAAGAGTTTGCGCGCGCTGGACAATTTGCATCCGTTCACTCGAAAAGGTGCAGGCGGCCGTTCGCGATAACGAGACGCCGCGCTTCTTCATATTGATCCATCAGGCCGAGATCGTGCGTCGCGATCACGACCGCCGCGCCCGAGCGATGCAACTCGACAAAAAGCCGTACGATGCGCCGGGCGAGGGTAGGGTCGACATTGCCGGTCGGCTCGTCGGCGAGCAGCACGCGCGGTTGTGCGATGAGCGCGCGCGCGATTGATGCGCGCTGCTTTTCGCCGCCCGACAGCACGCCGGGCCGCTCTTGCCGGCGGTCGCCGAGCCCGACCCATTGCAGCAATTCATTGATCTCGGACCGATAGCTGGCCTCATCGCGGCCCTGAACGCGCAACGGGAGCGCGACATTTTCGTAGATCGTCAAATGGTCGAGCAGCCGGAAATCCTGAAAGACGACGCCGATTTCGCGCCGCGTTTCGACGATCTCGCATTTATCGAGCCCGGCGACGTCGCGGCCAAAAATCCGCACGACGCCGCGCGTCGGCCGCAGCGCCATGATCATCATACGCATGAGCGTGGTCTTGCCGGCGCCCGACGGGCCGGTGAGAAACTGGAAGGAGCCCGGCGAGATGTCGAAGCTCACATCCTGCAGGATTTCCTGCCCGCCGTCGTAGCGCAGGCCGACATTCTCGAAACTCAGCATAGCGTCGCGAAGCTCGCCATTCCGGGCCGTCTCCCGCCCGCGCCGCATTCCCGCCCCTGCGGGAAACAATGGCGACGCGTCGTAAGCATAACAGTTCACCCCCCGTTAACCACATCGCGGTTAATTTACCGTTGCGGGCGCCGCTTCACGCCGTCGCCCGGGGAGGGTTCGCGATGTGCGCCGCGAGAGCGTTTGATCCGGACGATTTTCGTGACGCCAGAGAGAGCGAAACGACGGCTGCGCATGGATCATGGCTCCTGTCCACGCCCTTTCTCTTCCTCGTCGCCGCGCTCGTCCTCGCCGCGCTGATCCTTGGGCGGGACGGCGTCGTGCGGCTACTGCCGGCGACAGGCGCCGTCTACCGACTCGCAGGCCTCCCCGCCAACCCGCTGGGCATGGAGATACGTGGGTTGCGCGCAAGACTCCTGCGCGAGGAGGATCGCATCGTTCTCGCTATCGAGGGCGATATCGCCAATCTGCGCCGCGCCATCGCCGCTTCGCCGACGCTGCGCCTCATCGTGCGCGCAGCCGACGGACGCGATCTCTACGCCTGGAAAATCCGCCCCGGACGTAGCCGTCTCGACGCGCGCGAAACTATCGGTTTTCGCGCCCGTCTTGCCGAGCCGCCGGAGGCGGGCGTGGAAGTGGTCGCGGCGCTTGAGGCTCCGCGCGCCGCGCCGCGACCCGTTGCCAGCGTTTCCAGGGCGGCGAAAATGCCCTAAGCAGGGTTCATGTTCCTTCAACAACCTGCCGCGCCGCTTCTTTTCATCAATGCGAGACTCGTCGACCCGGCCTCGGGCGTCGAGACCTGCGGGGGCCTGCTTGTCCGCGAGGGACGCATCGCCGATCTCGGCCCCGCGCTCGCGCAGGCCGGCGCGCCCGACGGCGCACGGACGATTGATTGCTGCGGCGATGTGCTCGCGCCCGGTCTGATCGACATGCAGGCGTTTGTCGGCGAGCCCGGCGCCGAACATCGCGAGACCATCGCCAGCGCGACGCTCGCGGCGGCGGCGGGCGGCGTCACCACTCTTGTCGCAACGAGCGCCACCCAGCCCGCCATGGACGATCCTGCCGTCGTCGATTTCGTGCTGCGCCGCGCCCGCGACACCGGCCGTGTCCGGGTTCTGCCAATGGCGGCCCTGACGCGCGGCCGCGCCGGAACCGAGATGGCTGAAATCGGTCTGCTCCGTGAGGCGGGCGCGGTCGCCTTTTCCGACGGCGCCCGCGCGGTGCGCAGCGCGCTGGTGATGCGCCGCGCCATGACCTACGCCCGCGATTTCGACGCGCTCGTCGCGCATTTCCCGCAGGACCCGGACCTTGCCGGCTCAGGGGTGATGAACGCCGGCGAACGGGCGTTGCGACTGGGCCTCGCGGGCGCGCCGCGCGAAGCGGAGGCGATCATGCTTGACCGCGATTTGCGCCTCGTCGCACTGACCGGCGCGCGCTACCACGCCACGCTCATCTCCACGACCCTCGCACTGGACGCGCTGCGCGCGGCGAAGGGCGCCGGTCTGCCGGTGAGTTGCGGCGTCTCGATCAACCATCTTACGCTGAACGAGAACGACATCGGCGATTATCGGACCTTCCTGAAGCTGCGGCCGCCGCTGCGGGCGGAGGAGGAACGCTGCGCCCTCGTTGCGGCGCTGGCCGAGGGGCTGATTGACGTGATCGTTTCCGATCACGATCCCCAGGATGTGGAGACCAAGCGGCTGCCCTTCGCCGAGGCGGAATACGGAGCCATTGGGGTCGAGACCATGCTCGCCGCCGGCCTGCGGCTGGTTCACGCCGGCAACGTGACGCTGCCGCGCCTCCTTGCGGCGCTCTCGACCCGGCCGGCGGAAATCCTGCGCCTCGAACAGGGCCGCCTGCAAAAGGGCGCGCCCGCCGATCTCGTCGTCTTCGATCCCGATGCGCCTTTCGTCGTCGATCCGGCGCGGTTGCATTCGCGCTGCCGCAACACTCCCTTTGACGGTGCCCTGCTGCAGGGCGTGGTGCGAACGACAGTCGTGGGCGGCGCGGTAGTTTATGACGCGGCAACGCCCTCTGCCTGTCAGCTCTAGACAAGGAAGCGTCGACCTAAGCCGCTGATCCGACGAGGCGGCCTTTAGTTTGGTTCAATCTTCGCGCGTCACCATTTCCTTCGTGGCGCCTGCGCCTTACGCAAGCATCTCCTGCGTTGGCGCGATCGACGGCGCTGCTGTCACGATGCCGATAGAAGTGACGCGGCGCGCGCATAAGGCGTGTTAGCAATTCGGGACGAACGCCCATCATAGCCTCTCGTCGCGATAGACCCGCCAGCATTCCCTCCCGCTCCGGTTTTCATGGTCGTGACCGATCAGGACAGGTGAAAGCCGGCATAGAGGATTCAATGCTGGCTGATTGCCGATTTGAACGATCACGAAAAAACCGCCGGCCTTTTCGGACCGGCGGCGCGCAGTCTGGACAATGGAAAGAAATGGAAAGTTGGCTCAGGCCGCCAACGAACCCGCATGCGCCAGAGCGATGCCGACGCCAAAAAAGATCGTGCTGCCGATGATTGTACCGAATATTTTGCTTCCGAAAGTGTTCATGTCGCTCTCCATCAATTCCATGATTGGAGAATAGGCGACCGCTCTGTCGCCGGATGTGCGCGGGCGCACGCGCCGGATATGGCGTCTTCATGGTTGAGGGTCCGTCAGCAATGCTGACGGACCCTGTGGCTCCGCATTAATTGTTCTGGCGAGAGCGGCGGTCTGGCCGGGGCTTGCCGAACGATGGTCGTGATCAGGGCTGCATGATCACCGTCGCTCCGACAGCAACCCGACGGTAAAGATCCGCCACATCTTCATTGCGCATCCGGATGCAGCCGTAGGAAGCCGCCGATCCAATGGACGCGCGCATTCTGGATGTTGTGCCATGAATAGCAAAGGTCCCGTTATTCAGCAGCATCGCATGTGTGCCCATCGGGTTGTTCGGCGATCCGCCGGGGATCACTTCCGGCAGTTCCGGGTGGTCCATCCTGACGTCCGCCGGCGGCGTCCAGTCCGGGTTCTCGCGTTTGTCCCGGATCGACGTCACGCCCGACCATTCCTTGCCGCGCTTCGGCACAGCAACCGGGTAGCTGATCGCGGCGCCATCGCCCAGAACGTAGAAGAGACGGCGCTGACTGGCGTTGATCACAATGGTTCCTGGCGATGCGTCTCCGCCAAAATCGACAATTTCACGAGAAAGGGATTTTGCGCCGCCCGCGTCGCGAAACGCGGCGGATGCGGGCGTGACAGAAAAGCCGCCGCCTATCATGAGCGCCACGAAAGAACAGGCGATGCTTTTTTTCAGGCTGATCATTGTCCCCTCCACGAAAATGTTTTGCTCGATGAAGAGACGGTAGCCTGAGCCAAACGGGCCTGATGTGCCGGCGCGCACATGGCTTGAGAAAGCGTTTTTCCCTTGGCGCTGCGCGTAAGGCGCGCCGATAGTCAATCCGGATATTGCGGATGTTGATCACATGCTTCTGCGCAAACCCTACCGGCGATCTACGGATACGAAAATTTCATGACAAAGCCGCTCATGGGCGTCTGAAGCCGATGCGGAGCGTTCATGAAGGTCGAGCGAAACAGCAGCCCAGCTATCGGGCCTGTCATCTCTGACGGCCGCTGCCTGCTATCCGCAGCGCAGCAGCGATTTCGAAGCGCCTTGCTAGAGCATCCAGGAAATTCCGAACGCCGTGACGTCAGGCGCCGCTCACCACAAGACCGCCTTCCGATAAACGAATTTACAGACCATTGACAACAGAATCGAAAAAGCGTTGAACCCGGACGTCTTTATCCTTTTCGGAATCTGCCGTAATTCTTATTTGTCGTTCGAGGCGCGCCGCCTTTCATCCCCGCCATCCTGCAATTGTCGTCACGCTCGGGAACCCCAGGTGCCTCCAGCTATTCTCTTCATCGTCTTCAATCGTCCAGGGCCAACGGCGCAGGTGTTTTCT
>CAZJAY010000020.1:0-4343 GCA_964543915.1 uncultured Methylocystis sp.
GGGCGATGATGGCCATGGACCCCTATACGGGCCGCGTCTGTTCCATGGTCGGCGGCTTCTCCTTCGATCAGTCGGAGTTTAACCGCGCGACCCAGGCGCTGCGTCAGCCGGGCTCGTCATTCAAGCCCTTCGTCTACGCAACCGCGCTCGACAACGGCTATACGCCATCCTCATCGATTCTCGACGAGCCGATTTCGATCAAACAGGCCGATGGATCGATGTGGACGCCCGAGAATTTCGAAGGCGGACACGGAACGGGGGCCCATCCGCTCCGTCATGGCGTCGAGCATTCGAAAAACATGATGACCGTCCGTCTCGCCAATGACGTCGGCATGCCGCTCGTCGCCGAATATGCGCGCCGCTTCGGCGTCTACGACAATATGGCGCCCTATCTGTCGATGGCGCTCGGCGCCGGCGAAACGACGCTGATGAAAATGGTCACGGGCTATTCGATGCTGGCCAATGGTGGCAAGCGGGTGAAAGCCACGTTGATTGACCGCGTCCAGGACCGTTACGGCAAAACGATCTACCGGCACGACGAGCGGGAATGCATCGGCTGCAGCGCCGAGAAATGGGACAACCAGCTTGATCCGAAACTGATCGACAAGCGCGAACAGGTTCTGGACCCGCTGACCGCCTATCAGATCACCTCGATCATGGAAGGCGTGATCCAGCGCGGGACGGGCGTCTCCATCCAGGCGGTCGGCAAGCATCTGGCCGGCAAGACCGGCACGACCAACGAGGCCAAGGATCTCTGGTTCGTCGGCTATTCGCCGGACCTCTGCGTCGGCGTCTATATCGGCTATGATCGCCCGCGTTCGCTCGGCAGCCAAGCGCAGGCGGCGCAATAAACCGCGCCCATTTTCCGCGACTTCATGACCCAGGCGCTGAAAGACAAGCCCGACACGCCATTCCGCGTGCCGCCGGGGATCAAGCTTGTTTCGGTCGATCCGCATTCGGGTCTGCGCTCGTCGGGCGCCGGCGCGATCCTCGAAGCGTTCAAGCCGGGCACGGCTCCCCCCGACGCCGTCTCGGGCGGCGATGGCGCCAGCGCGCAGCAGACCAACGTCGACCAGCAGGTCGGCAGCGGCAATGGCGGGCTCTACTGACGCAAAAAGGCCCCGGGCGCGCGGCGGGTTCGCCGGGCGTCCGTGTGTCCCTCCTGATCATTCGCCCAGATGGCGCAGCGCCGCAGCCGATGCGAAGGGGCAGAGGGCCACGGCGACAAGCGCAATCGCGCTGAGAATCGCGAAAGGCGGGAGAAACGGCGTCGCGCCCGCCGCCGCCTCGGCGGCAGAAACGCCGAAAATCAGCACGGGAATCGTCAAGGGCAGAACGAGCAGCGCCATCAGCAGGCCGCCACGTCGCACGGTGACGGTGGCGGCGGCGCCAATCGCGCCGATCAGCGTCAGCGCCGGCGTGCCGACAAAAAGCGTCGCGACAACCCCAAGCAACGCCGGCGCGTCCTGTTGCAACATCAGACCCAGAACCGGCGCGGCGGCGACGAGCGGCAGCCCGGTCGCCGCCCAATGGGCGGCGCATTTAACCAGCACGGCCAGTTCCAGCGGCGTCTCCCCGAGATGAAGGAGATCCAGCGACCCGTCCTCGGCGTCCGCCTGAAACAGACGATCAAAGGCCAGCAGGCTGGCGAGCAGCGCCGCAATCCACAAAACCGCCGGCCCGATGCGGGCCAGCAGCTTCGGGTCGGGGCCGACCGCAAAGGGGGTGATCGTCACAAGCGTGAGGAAAAACACCACGGCCATGGCCCCGGACCCGCCGATGCGGCGGGCGACCCGCCACTCGCGCAGGAAAAGGGCGACCAGCGGGGCTTTCGGCGCGCGACTCTCCGGCTTTGTCCCGCTCATATGCGCGCCTCCAGCGTCAGCTCCGCCGCGGCCGGGAGGCCGAGCGGCTCATGGGTGGCGGCGACGATCAGACCGCCGCGAGCGCAATGATCGCGCATGATCTCGGCGAATTTCTCCCGCGAGCCCCGATCGAGGGCGGTCATCGGCTCGTCAAGCAACCAGAGCGGCCGATGCGCAACGAGCAGCCGCGCCAGCGCCGCTCGCCGCTTTTGACCCGCCGAGAGTGCGCCAAACGGCGCGCGCAAGGCATGACCAAGACCGACCCGGGCCAGCGCGGCCGGCGGCGCGAGATTTGCCGGATCGGCCGGAACAGCGAGCCAGGCGCGCCAGAAATCAAGATTTTCTTCGACTGTCAGCGCCGCCTTCATGCCATCGGCGTGGGCAAGGTAATGCGCCTGCCGGGGCAGGTCCGCATCGGGCGCGCCGACAAAGCCGATCGCGCCGGCCGCGTGCGGCAAGAGCCCCGCAAGCGCGCGCAGCAGCGTCGACTTACCGGCGCCATTGCGGCCGGTGACGATGAGCGCCGCCCCGGCGGCGAGACTGAAGTCGATCCCCGAGACGACCACACGGCCGCCGCGCGCCACGGCAAGCCCCGTCACATCGAGGCGAAGCGGTGCGCGTGAGCGTTCGACGGAGATGTCCATGGTCGAATCCAATAGAGAAAACGCCCGCCGCGCGCCATAGGCTACAATACTGGCGCGCCCGCCCCCGGAATGGTAAGTAACGCGTTGAAATTTGGGGGGCCCCACACCTAATCCGGCCGGGCGGGGGCTACGTCGCCGCAAGGCCGGCCGCCGCCCCCCCGATCGGGCGGGCGGGGGTAAAAAAAGCGACAAGACAGGGACAACGACTCCAGTGACAAAACACAAGAGCCTTTCCGATTTCGCGGCGCGCCGTTTCCGCCACGCGGGCAGCGCCCTCCTGGAGCTGAACGACCCCTTCTTCGCACAGCTCGACAGGTTGCGCGCCGACCTCGCCGAGCAAGGCAAATCTTTCGTTAGTTTCGCCAACTAGGATTACCTGGGTCTCGCCAATCATCCGCAGATCAAGGCCGAAGCGAAACGCGAAATCGACGATCTCGGGATTGGCGCGCTGGCGTCGCGGCTCGTCGGCGGCGAACGTTCGACGCACAAGCAGTTTGAAGCCGAGATTGCGCGATTCATCGGCATGGAGAGCGCGCTGACGCTCGTTTCCGGCTATCTCGCCAATGTCACGACCATCGCCTGGCTGATGAACGGCAAACGCGACGCCATTTTCATCGACGAACTGGCGCACAACAGCATCGTTTCGGGTACCGACGGCGCGGTCGCGGAAGTCATCAAATTCCGTCACAACGACCTCGATCATCTCGAACATCTGTTGCAGCGGCGACGAGCGGACTATCGCAACGTGCTGATCGTCGTTGAAGGCGTCTACAGCATGGACGGCGATACCGCAGATCTGCCGCGCCTGCTCGATATTCGCGACCGCTACGGCGTCTGGCTGCTTGTCGACGAAGCGCATTCGCTTGGCGTCCTCGGCAAGACCGGGCGCGGCCTCGCCGAACATCAGGGCGTCGACGCATCGCGGATCGACCTCGTTGTCGGCACGCTGTCCAAATCGCTTGCGACCTGCGGCGGCTATGTTTGCGCCCGGAAAGGCGTGATCGACTGGTTCCGCTTCACCCTGCCCGGCTTCGTCTACAGCGTCGGCCTGTCGCCCGTGATCCTGACCGCCGCCCGGACGGCGCTGCGCCTGATGCAGGAAGAAACCTGGCGGATCGAAAAGCTCGCGGCCAACGCGGAATTGTTCCGCACGGTCGCGCATGAAAACGGTTTCTCGACCGGACCCGCCATTGGTCGCGGCGTCGTGCCGATCCTGTTCGACAGCGATATTGAAACCATGTGGGCCGCCCAGCATCTGCTGGAGGAGGGCTATTACGTGCCGCCGGTCGTTCGTATCGGCGTGCCGAAGGATGGTCCGCGGCTGCGCTTCTTCTTCTCCGCCAATCACACGGAGGCGGAAATCCGGGGCGTGATCCAGTGCCTGAAACGGATTCCGCCGGTCAGCGAGGAGGCGCAGCGGATCGTCGCGGCCGCCATGGCGGGCACGCCTGGAATAAAGGCGCCCGGCGTTGAAGCGCCAGCCGCGTCACTGTGACGCTTGTGTCTCCGGCGGACGCGCGGCAGGAATTGCAGATGGGACAGATCGAGATTCTTCCGGTCGACGGCCTGCTGCGCTTCGCAACCTTCTGCAAGACGCCGCGCCTGCTCTACAGCGGCATGAAGGGCTTCGTGCCGCCGCTTGATGTTGAACGCTGGACGCTTTTCTCACCCAAACTGAACCCGCATTACCGGCTCGTCGACGACCAGAAATTCCTCGCACGCCGCGACGGGAAATGGGTCGGACGGAGTTCGGCCCAGGTTTACCGGGGTAGCGCGCCGGTCGGCGCCGGCACTTACGAGCCGGCGACGGGGGTGTGGACGCGGGCGTTCGCGG
>CAZJAY010000020.1:4353-12821 GCA_964543915.1 uncultured Methylocystis sp.
GGATATCGCGCCGGTCGGCGCCAGCCCGGCCCAGTTCGGCGCGCTGGACGCGATTGACGATATCGATGTTGTCCGCGCCCTCACCGGGGCGGCCGAGGATTGGCTGCGCGCGCGCGGCGCGGACCGGATCAACGGCCCCTTCTCGCCGACGGTCAATGGCGAATGCGGGATGCTCGTCGACGGTTTCGACGCGATGCCGATGATCTTCATGCCCTGGCATCCGCCCTATCTGTCGCGGCATCTTGAGGCGCTCGGCTACGAAAAGGCGCGAGACCTGATCTCCTACCATTACGATCGCGCCGCGCATGAAGAGGATCTGGCCGGACGACCGAGAATTCTCGGGCGCAAGGAATGGCGCGACCGACTCAAATTGCGTCAGCTCGATATGAAGCGGCTCAAGACCGACGAAACGCCGCTTCTGGAGGCGCTGTTCAACGACGCATGGCGCGGCAACTGGGGCTATGTGCCCTTCACCAAGGCAGAATTCGATTCGACCGCCGATGCGCTGAAACTCGTCATGCCGCCGGAATATGGCGTCGTCGCTGAAATTGACGGCGTCCCGCATTCCTTTGTCATTGCGCTCCCCAATCTGTTCTAAATCATCGGGGCTCTGAACGGGAGGCTTTTACCCTGTGGCCTGGCGCGGCTGCTCGCGCGCATGCGTAATCACGGCTTCAAATCGGCGCGTATTGTGTTGCTTGGGACGCGCAAGGCCCTGCAAAACAGCGCCACGGGCGGCGTCGTGTTGCTTTCGATGTTTGATGAATTACGTAACCGCGCAACCCGCGTTCCGGTCCAGCACCTGGAGGCGGGCTGGGTACTCGAGGACAATATGGCCATGCGCCGTCCAATCGAAATGTTCGGCGCAAAAATCGACAAAATACACCGGATCTACGAAAAGCGGTTTTCGCCGGAAACCGCAAAACTCCCGGAGGACCGGCGCGCGGACGCGTCCGCCACTTCGCATGGACAGGGTGAAGGCTCATGAGCGGCATTTCGGTTACGGGCAAGGGCGCCGATCGCTCCCACATCGAGCGTCGGCGGTTGATCCTCGAAAAATACCCGGAGGTTCGAAAGCTTTTCGGCACAGATCCCGTGACCTTCAAAATCACGGCGGCGATCTTCCTTGGTCAGACGCTGATCGCGGCGACGATGGGCTGGATGGGGCTTGCCTGGTGGTGGCTGTCGCTTATCCTCGCCATCTGCGTGGGCGCCTTCGCCAATCACGCCAATTTCGTCGTGATCCATGATGCGATCCACAATTGCGTCTTCGAAAGCACGCTCGCCAATAAATGGACGGCCATCCTCGCGGATCTGCCCAATGGTTTTCCGACCGCGATGGGCTTCCGCTGCTATCATATCAAGCATCACTCGCATCTTTCCGCCTATGATTACGACGCTGACATTCCGAGCCAATGGGAGGTCGACTGGGTCGGCAACAGTTCCTGGCGAAAGGCTGCGTGGCTGTTCTGTTTCCCCGTGATCCAGCTGTTGCGCCTTAACCGCCTTAAGGGCACCGTGCCGATCCGCGGCAAATGGACCTATATCAATACGGCGGTCATCGTCGCCTATGATCTGTTCATGCTCTGGGCGTTCGGTCCAAACGCCCTCCTCTATCTCTTCTTCTCTTTCTGGTTTTCCGTCGGCGGCCTGCATCCGCTCAGCGCGCGTTGGCTCCAGGAACATTTCGGCTTCGCGCCCGACCAGGGCACATTCGATTATTACGGGCCGCTGAACCGGCTTGCGCTCAACATCGGCTATCACAACGAACATCACGACTTTCACGAGGTGCCGTGGACCCGGCTGCCGCAGCTCACCGCCATGGCGCCGGAGTTCTACACAACGCTGCGTTGCCATCGTTCCTGGTTCGCGCTGCTCGTGACCTTTATCTTCGACCCGACCTATTCGCTCGGCACGCGTTCCGAAAATGTGACGCAGGCCGCTGATCGCACGACGCCCGCCGTCGCGCCTGCGGAGTAAGAAATCAATGACCCACGACGTCAATTCGCGCGAGTCCGAAGCGCTCGACGCTTCGCCCCGCCTCTTTGAAAACGATCTGCTCGATAAAATGTCGCGCGTTCATCATCTGACGCCGGTGTTCGTCTACACGCCGATCTTCCTCGGCCTTGTCTTCTATTCTGTCTCGCTGATGGGCGTCGGCATGGTCGGCTTCGGTCTGCTGCTGGGTTATATCGGCTGGACGCTGACCGAATATTTCGGCCATCGCTATCTGTTTCACACGGTGTTTCCGCTGCCTTTCGGGCTCGGACCGCGTTTTCAGTTCCTGATCCACGGCGTGCATCACGTCTATCCGAGCGATCCGTTGCGGCTCGTGATGCCGCCGCTGCTTTCGGCGCCGATCATGCTGATTGCGCTCGCCATCATCCGGCTGCTGTTCGGCGGCAACTTCTGCTGGCCGGTGCTCGCCGGCTTCATCGCCGGCTATGTGATCTATGATTGCGTGCATTACTGGACGCATCACGGCCAACCGACGTCGGACTTCGGCCGGCTCGTCAAACGCCTGCACATGCTGCATCACTTCCGCGACTCCGAAAAAGGCTTCGGCGTCCACGCCATCTGGTGGGATTACGTCTTCGGGACGGCGTATAAAAAGGGCGAAACCCCCGGCGCAAAAGCGGTTTAACGCAGCGCGGATCGCCTACGTCTGCCCCGTGCGGCGGAACCATTCGTCTTCTTCGATCACCTCGATGCCGAGTTCCGCCGCTTTCGCCAGCTTCGAGCCGGCCCCCGGTCCGGCAACGACGAGATCGGTCTTTTTCGACACGGAGCTCGCGACCTTAGCGCCGAAGCGCTCCGCCTGGGCCTTCGCCTCATCGCGCGTGAGGCGGACGAGACCGCCGGTGAAAACCACTGTTTTGCCGGCGACGGGAGAAGCGGCGGCGATCTGGGGCATTGGCTCCAGAGTCACAAGCCGCAGCAGCGCGTCGAGTTCTTGCGCATTATGCGGCTCGGCGAAGAAATCATGCAGCGCCTCTGCGACAACGGGGCCGACGCCGTCGATCGCGTCAATGCGCAAACGGGCCTCGGAACCCGGCGACGCGTCTCGCGCGGTCTCGCGCAGGGCGGCGAAATCGCCGAAATATCGCGCAAGACGACGCGCATTGGTTTCGCCGATGTGGCGAATGCCCAGCGCATAGATGAACCGGTTGATCGGGATGACGCGCCGCGCCTCGATGGCGGCGAAAAGATTGCGCACCGACGTTTCGCCAAATCCCTCGCGATTTTTGATTTTTGCAAGACTGGCGCGGTCGCGTTCCTCCAGCGTGAAAATATCGGAAGCCTTCCCGATCAAACCCTGTTCGTAAAAAGAGTCGATGTGCCGGTCGCCACGACCCTCGATGGCGAAAGCGTTGCGCGAACAGAAATGTTTCAGTCGCTCCACCGCCTGCGCGGGGCACACGAGCGACCCGGTGCAACGCCGCACCACATCAGCCACGCCGGTCTTTTCATCGATCTCGCGCAGCGCCGCCGAACCACAGCGCGGGCAGACATGCAGGAATGCATAAGGCGTCGCGCCTTCCGGCCGCTTCGCCATCACCACTTCAACGATTTGCGGAATAACGTCGCCGGCGCGTTGCACAACAACCGTATCGCCGATACGCACATCCTTGCGAGCGATTTCGTCTTCATTGTGCAATGTCGCGTTGGAAACGACGACGCCGCCGACCGTTACCGGCTCCAGCCGCGCCACCGGCGTCAGCGCGCCGGTGCGGCCGACCTGGATTTCGATGTCGCGCAGAATCGTCGTCGCGCGCTCGGCCGGAAATTTATGCGCCACGGCCCAGCGCGGCGCACGCGAGACGAAGCCGAGCCGCTCCTGAAGCGCGATATCGTCCACCTTGTAGACGACGCCGTCGATGTCATAGCCCAGCGTCGCGCGGCGCGCCTCGATTTCCCGGTAATGGGCGATCAGCGCCGCCGCGTCGGCGCAGACGCGCGTCAGCGGATTAACCGGCAGGCCAAACCGACGAAAGGCGTCAAGCGCGCCATGCTGGGTCGTGGCAGGGAGCGCGCTGACCTCGCCCCAGCCATAGGCGAAAAAACGGAGCGGACGCTGCGCCGTAATCGTTGGATCAAGCTGGCGCAGGGAACCGGCGGCGGCGTTGCGCGGATTGGCGAAGAGCGGCTTGCCGGCCGCCGCCTGCCGCGCATTCAGCGCCGTAAAATCGGCGTGGGTCATATAGACCTCGCCGCGCGCCTCGATCACATCTGGCGGATCGCCCGCGAGCTGCTGCGGTATTTCGCGAAGCGTCCGGATATTTGCGGTGACATCCTCGCCCTCATAGCCATCGCCGCGCGTCGCCGCCTGGATCAGTCGGCCGCGTTCATAGCGCAGGGAACAGGACAGGCCATCGATTTTCGGCTCGGCGGTAAAGGTCAGCGGCGCATCTTCCGCAAGGCCAAGAAAGCGGCATACCCGCGCGACGAAATCGAAGACGTCTCCTTCGGAAAAGACATTACCGAGCGACAGCATCGGCGCGGCATGGGTCACCTTCGCAAATTTTTCGGAAGGTTTGGCGCCGACCTTGCGCGTCAGCGAGGTGTCGTCGACGAGTTCGGGAAACGCGGCTTCGAGCGCCTCATAGCGGCGACGCATTGCGTCATACGCCGCATCTGTAACGACAGGCGCGTCTTCCTGATAATAATGGCGATCGCAGGCGGCGATCTCCGCGCCGAGCCGCGCGTGTTCGGCGCGCGCCTCAATCGGCGTCAGGCTTTCGACAGGCGGCAGCGCCTTCACGGAGGATCAGGCCGCTTCCGGCGCGGCCCCGACGAGGCGGCGGGCTTCCTGCGTGCTGATCGGCCGGCCGAAGGCGAGCCCCTCGGCGAAGCCGCAGCCAAGCTGATAGAGTTCGATGGCGTCGGACTCCGTCTCCGCGCCCTCTGCAATAACGTCCATCCCCAGATTCTGCGCGAGCGAAATCACCGAGCGCAGGATCGCCGGCCGTGCAGCCTTTCCGGTCTGGCGAACCAGCGACCGATCAAGCTTGATCGTGTCGAAGGGGAAACGCTGGAGAAAGGCGAGCGAAGAATAGCCAGCGCCGAAGTCGTCGAGCACAAGGCCGGCGCCCAGCTCTTTCAGGCGCTCAAGCATCTGAACTGCGAGTTCCGGATTCCCCATTACGAGGCTCTCGGTTAATTCGAGCTTCAGGCTTCCGGGGGTGACGACATTGCGCAAAAGCGCGCTTTTGACGTCGCGCAAAAGATCGGCGCGCAGAAGCTGCCGCGAGAGAACCGGCGCCGTTACGAAGATCGGCGGATCGACCGCAAGCGCGCGCTGCCAGGCGGCGAGTTCGCGCGCCGCACGTTCGATGGCGAAGACGCCAAGATCCACGACCAGCCCGCTTTCCTCGGCGACCGGCAGAAACTGCGGCGGCTCCAGACGTCCGAGCCGCGGATGATCCCAGCGCAGCATGGTTTCGAAACCCGCAATCGTGCGATCCTCAAGGCGAACGACAGGCTGGAAAAACACCTTGATTTCGCCCCGCTCCAACGCGCGGCGCAAATCCGCCTGCATGGCGACCCGATCGGAACGCTGGGCGCGCATCGCGGGATGGAAGGGTTCGACGCGATTGCCGCCGTTGCGCTTCGCATGACGGACGGCGATCTCGGCGTCGTCCAGCATTTCGACGGCGCCGGGTTGCATCTGCGGATCGTTAAGGGCGACGCCCAGGGAGGCGAAAAGCGCGATCTCGCGATCCGAGAAACGCACAGGCGTCGCGAGGGCCCGACGCATGTTTTCTGCGAGCGCCATGACGTTTTCGGGTTTGGTTTCGGAAACGAGAATAATCCCGAAGGTGTCGCCGCGCAGCCGCGCCAGCGTATCCTGCGGCTGGAGCACCCGCGTCAGCCGGTGCGCGATGGTCAGCAGAATGCTGTCGCCCATCGCCACGCCAACCTGCTCGTTGATCTGCTTGAAACGGTCTATGTCGATCACGACCACGGCGGGACGCAACTCGCGGTCAGCGCGTGCGAGCACAAGCGCGGTTTCGAGTCGATCGACGAACAATGCGCGATTGGGCAGGCCGGTAAGATTATCGTGCAGCGAGTCGTGGAGCATGCGCTCCTGCGCATTGCGCTCCTCGGTCACGTCGTTCAGCGTGCCGACGACCCGGATGACCTCGCCATCGGGCCCAACCACAGGCCGCGCGCGCAGGCGATAGCACAGATAATGGCCATCGGCGCCGCGCAGGCGGAATTCCTGATTGATGCGGCCACGACGCTGTTCGAGCAGGGCGTCGAGACAGGCGCGATAACGATCCTGCTCAAACGGGTGAAGCAGCTCAAGCCAGGAAGAGGCCGCGCCCTCAAGCCCGCCGCGATCGAGGCCGAGCGCCGCCTCTACTTCCGGACTCACATAGATGTGGTCCGAGGGCACGTCCCAGTCGAAGACGATTTCGCTGGAGCCGGTCATCGCGAGCGCCTTGCGCTCCACGTCGCCGATCGCGCCATGGGAGAAACCGCCCGTCACAAAGGCGTTCTGCATGACGGTGAACCCGATCAGCATGACGATCAGCACCAGACCGCCGACAAGCGCCGGCGACACGAGATCGTTTGTGATCCAACCCGCGACGGCGAAGCCCGCAGTGGCGACCCAGAGCACCAGCAGGAACCACGTCGGGATGAGCATGATCGCCCGCTCGAAGCCGTGCGAGGCGAGCCAGAGAACAAGCCCCAGCCCGATGACCGATATCGCCGCGAGCGAAAGACGGGCAACGCCAGCCGCCACCGGCGCGTCGAACACGGCGAGACCGATGAGGTCGACCAAAATGAATAGCCAGAGCGCCGCCAGATGCCAGGCGCGCACGCGCCAGCGACTGAGATTGAGATAGGCGAAGAGGAAAACGACGAGCGTCGCAGAGAGAACCGTTTCCGCGCCCGCGCGCCAGATCCGGTCGGCGTTGGCGTCGGAGCCGAAAATCTTGTCCCAGAAACCGAAATCGACGCAGACATAGGCGAGCACCGCCCAGGCCAGCGCGGCCGCCGCCGGAAAAATGATCGCCCCCTTCCCGACAAAGACAATCGTGAGGAACAGCGCCAGCAGGCCGGCGATGCCGATGACGATGCCCCGGTAGAGGGTCAGACTCGTCACCTTGTCCTTGTAGGCGTCTGGCTGCCAGAGATAGAGCTGCGGCAAATTCGGGTTGCGCAGTTCGGCGACGTAGGTGACAGTCGTGCCCGGATCGAGCGTCAGCCGAAAGACATCCGCATCGGCGCTGTCTTCCGCCTCCGGCGGAAAACCCTGGCTCGCCGTGATCGCCGAAATACGGGTGGAGCCGAGATCCGGCCAGATGAAACCCGAACCCTGGAGCCGGAAATGCGGCGCCACGAGCAGGCGTTCGATTTGTTCGTCGGTGTCGTTGGTGAGCGCGAAAACGATCCAGTTCGGGCGACTGCCGGCCTCGCGCGCGCCCACTTCGATGCGCCGGACAATGCCATCCGGCCCGGGAGCCGTGGAAACCTGAATACGATCGCCCTCGGAGGTGTGCTGTTCGACGGCGTGGGTCAGATCAATCGCACGCGCGCCCTGCGGCACGCGAACGGACTCCATTGAGAACGCCGTCGTCGCCGACAGCAAAAGGACAAGGAGGGCGGTCAGAAATCCCTGCAGACGCACATTCACTTCCCGGTCATGCGCGTAACGCGCATTCGCTCAAGGGGCGGCCGTCTCCCGCGCGGGCTCCGACCAACGCGGGGGCGGGGCGGGCCCGGAGACGACCCCCCGAAAACCGCAGCTTCGCGTCCTTTTTTTGACCGCGCGGACTTGTCCGGCGCCCGCGCGCAAGGCTTAACCACTAGTGCCTTGCAGACACAACCGCAAGTCAGGCCGCGCGCCGCAGGGCGACGCCTTGCGCGATGGGCGGGAGCCCAATATAGGCATGAAAGGAAACTCCCCCGAAAAAAGAGGTTGTTTGGGTCGGCGGCCTGCTTCAAATTATTGAGCGAACTGGATTTCCGGTCGACTTTGGGATCACGGGCGCTCGCGCGGACAAAAGGTCCCGGGGTCCGCGCGGACAGAACGGACGCGCGCAAGCGCCGAAAGAGACGGGTTTTCGTGACGGCGACGCCGTCGCCGGCGCCCTGTGAACGGGAAGAACGGGATGCGTAGCGCTCTTGGCGGTCCACGCCTGCTGCTGCGCCGGCTGCGCGAAATCAGCGCCGAGCCGGTGAGCGCGCAGGCGCGCCTTGACAAGATCGTCATCCAGATTGCGGCCAATATGGTCGCCGAAGTCTGCTCGGTCTATGTGCTGCGCGCAGACCAGCGTCTGGAGCTTTACGCCACCGAGGGCCTCAATCGGGAGGCGGTGCATCTCACAACCATGCACGCCGGCGAGGGTCTCGTCGGCCTCATCGCGAAAAGCGCCGAACCCCTCACCCTGTCCGAGGCGCAGGTTCATCCGGCCTTCTCCTACTTGCCGGAAACGGGCGAGGACGCCTACCTTTCC
>CAZJAY010000021.1:0-12759 GCA_964543915.1 uncultured Methylocystis sp.
GACTCAAAATCGAGTGCCGCAAGGCGTGCTGGTTCGACTCCGGCCAGGGGCACCACATTTACTTCCGCAAGCCTCCGCGAAGCTCCGAAAATCCCAATAAAACATTGAGATAACGCTGACAGATAGTCTGCCAGCGTCCGCCGTCGCTTGCTTGCGTCCGTTGTATCTGTTGATATGTTCGCTGATACCAGCCGCTCTGGCGGCCTCCATGGCCGAGCCCGTATCAACAATGAAGCTCTCCGACCTGCAAATCCGCAGCACCAGGCCCGCCGACAAGCTGATCAAGCTCTCGGACGGCGGCGGCCTCCAGATGTGGATCATGCCCGACGGCGCGCGCCGCTGGCGGCTCGCCTACCGCTTCGACGGCCGGCAGCGGCTCATGGGCGTCGGCGTCTATCCGGCCGTTACCCTGCGCGAGGCCCGCGACATCCGCGACGACGCCCGCAAGATGATCGCCGCCGGCGTCGACCCGATCACCGCCAAGAAAACCCGCAAGGCCGCCCGCGCCCTGGCCAGCGCAGCTACCTTCAACGCCATCGCCGACGAGCTTCTGGCCCGCAAGCGCCGCGAGAAGAAGGCGCCCAGGACGCTCAAAAAGGTGGAATGGATCCTCTCCATGGCCCGCCAGGATCTCGGAAGGCGTCCGATCAACGAGATCACCGCGCCAGAGATCCTGATGGTTCTGCGAGAAGTCGACGCCCGCGGCGCACATGAGACAGCCACCCGCATGCGCAGCGTCATCGGCGAAGTCTTCCGGCTGGCGGTGGCCACCAGCCGCGCCACCATCGACCCCACGCCGTCGCTCAAGGGCGCGCTGACCACACCCAGCGTCACCCACCGCGCCGCCATCACCAGGCCCATCGAGTTCGGCGGGCTGCTGCGGGCCATCGCCGGCTATGACGGTGACCCGCCCACCGTCGCCGCTCTTGAATTGATGGCCCTGCTCTTCCCGCGTCCCGGCGAATTACGTTTCGCGGAATGGCGCGAGTTCGATCTGGAAAACGCCGTCTGGGAGATCCCGGCAGAGAAAATGAAAATGCGCCGGCCGCATCAAATCCCTTTGCCGCCACGCGCAATCACGATTCTCACCAATCTGAAGGCTCTTACGGGACGCGGAAAATTCGTCTTCCCTTCCCTGCGTTCAACCGTCCGGCCCATGAGCGAGAACACCATCAACGCAGCCCTGCGCCGTATGGGTTACGCACAAGATAAAATGACTGGCCATGGCTTTCGCGCAGCGGCGTCATCGATGCTCAATGAGTGCGGCCTATGGAACCCCGACGCCATCGAGCGCCAACTTGCGCATGTCGATAATGACAGCGTCCGCCGCGCCTATGCCCGCGCCGAGTTCTGGGACGAGCGCGTCCGCATGATGAACTGGTGGGCGGATAAATGCGCAGCCCTGCGCGATGGCGGCGAGATCGTCGCTTTCCAGAAGAAGGGCGCGTGAAATGAGTCGTCTCGACATCTCGGACGCATGGCTGGCCAGCCTGGACGACGGCGGCGACATTGACGCTCTGCGTAAAGCTATCGTCGCGGCCCTGACAGATCCGCAGCCAAAGCCAGCCGCATGCCGCTGGATTGCGGCCCTGCTCTCTGATGACGCCAACACCTTCGCCCGGCTGGATCTCGCCCAGCGCAGGCAGGGCAACGCTGACGACAGGCGTAAGGGCGCGGAGACGTTCGAATTGCTCTGGGACATCTATCTCGACACGCCGGACCCGCGCCGCTTCGCCGCCGTCGCCGTCAAGAAAACTGGTTTGCACGAGAACACCGTGCGAAAATACAAGAAGGCGATCGAGGACGCGCTCGCCGCCGGTCGCGACGCCTGAAAGCACACACCCATTTCGACGAATTGACGCCCGGATTTATTTCGCGCGCCTATCGCGCTGATTTCATGCGCCGATCGAGCAAAGTCACACTCATTTCAGCGAATTGCGTGTAAGGACACGCGCCCAAACTCACGCCTATCGTCCGCCATCGACTGCACAGATGGAGGCGCAAGTCATGGCGGAGAAACAGTTCGAAAAAATCACAATGGCCGAGCGGATGGTGCACGGCAATTTCACCTTGGACGAAGTCCAGACACTCAAAATGCTCGGCAAGAGCGCCGTCTACGCCGACATCTATACAGGCAAGTTGGCCGTCGAGAAGCACGGCCGCCGCACCTTAGTCCCTGGCCCGCTGGTGAAGCTCTACCTCGATAACCAGCCAATGCCGGCTGACGCGACGGAATACGTTTCCGCTGTCCGTAACGGCAATCCGCCAGCCAGCTACGAGCCCGCCAGGCTGCGCCATCTTCCGCCGCGCAAGAAGCGGACAGTCGCGAAGAAAGTAGCATGAGGGCAGCGCAATGAGCCACCCTACCCATCTATACCGACACTGGAACGCCGCCGGCGAGCTTCTCTATGTCGGGGTCACCAAGAACCTAGCCAAGAGATTTTCAACGCATCAGTCTTCGGCGCGATGGTTCGATGATATTGCAAAAGTTACGTCGGAATTGTTCCCGACGCTGGAAGAAGCAAGAGCGGCGGAAGCTCGCGCGATCCGTGAAGAACGCCCGGCTCACAATTATGCTGGCGCCCATTGCGACAAAAGGCGTGCCATCAACATCGGCCATCTAAACGACATCATGGAAGGGCGGTGGCGCGAAAATCGGGACGCATGGCGAGTTGTATATCGGCAAAGCTATTCCGCCAGCGAATTTTCCAGAGCCTTCGGTATCAGTGATTCCGCGGTCTACACATTGATAAAATCTGGTGCGTTGCGGTGCGTCAATAAGGGCCGAAGAAGCCGCTACGTCATCCCTATGGACGCGGTCAGGGAATATTTCGCATCGCTATCTTCTTCGAAGCGCCCAGCAGCGACCGACACCAATCCGGTGATCCTGACTGCGCGCGTTCGAATGATCGACGCATATCCAGCGCGCAACACCGTACTCGTCGCGCCGATCGACGGTGACGAAGCCTTCGAGGTGAGCTTCCGGGATCTGGTGAGCATTACGCCGCCGGCGATGGCCGGCGAGACAGCGCCAGCGACCGCGCCGGCGGAACCGGCAAATGAAGGAGATAAGCCTATGGACAGCAGACTCGATGAAATCCCCGATGAGATCGTCCTTCGCGCTAATGAGCTTGATTACGTCATCAGTCTTGCTGCCGATGATGAAGAATGCGCCGAGGTATTCCCAGGCAACAAATTCCCATTTGTCCTTCGCACGCCAGTCGAGGGGCGGCTTTACGACGTAGGGCTGCCGCCCATGCCGCTTGGCGGAATCCTCGACGCACTCAAATGCACCGAAGCTGAATTGGCTGGCGATAAGGACGCTTGGCGCGCGTTCGGCAAAGGCTGGCTGTGGCGCGACTCATGAGCCAGCGCGCCGCCGCCTGAAACAAAGTCGAAAGGAAAGCACATGCCAGCCAAGTCAGATCCGCAGCGATCCAGTCTCATGTCCGAAGCGCACAAGCTCTACCGCCGGCAGCGCCAGTTCGACGCGACATACGAATGGCCTGCCGCTCTGCGCTGGGCCGCGCATAACCATCGCCACCGCAAGGCGGACGTGCGGAACCAGATGCAGGCCATCGCCGATGGCGTGCGGGCCTTCGAGCCGAAGTTCGGGCCGTATGGCGGCGGTGCACGTTGTAAACGATCGGGACCATGAACCTGTCCGACACGCACAACACAGGCGATTTAACGGCGCAATCCCGTGCCGGGAGGGAGGAAGCATGAGCACAATGAGCGATCGACGGAGCCTCGTCATGTCCAGTCCGGCGCCTGCTGACGCGCCGCTGCACCCGATCGAGGTCGATCGGATCATGGCGGTTCTCGAATACGCCGAGCGGGCGGCGCTCGACGCCCTCGCGTATCCAGGGTGCAAGAACCCGCAAGAGGCGCGCGACATGATTGAAACCGCACAGAGCGCCATGAGCGTCGTCGCCCGTATCTCGCCGCGCGAGACCGACAGGGTTCGCGAATACAATGCCCGCAGGCGCCGCTCCAACATGGCCGCTGTGAAGTACGCCCTGACCCGCGAGGAGCCGTAAAGAGAAAGAGCGCCGACGCATCGCGCTGCCGGCGCTCTTCCTGCTCGCGCACCTTTGGCAAATGCGCGACGCAAAGAAACCCTAACACATAGGAGCGACACATGAAAAACTCGTTCGAGGCCCGCATCGAAAATCTCGTCAGGGATCCACGGCATTGTGATTTCGCCGACGCGCTGATCGCCGTTTGCGACACAGCCGAGTCCGTCCAGCTTTGGTTTGAGGCGAAAGGCGTCTCCTATACCGCCACGGATCTGGTCGCGCTCACCCGCATGGTTCTGGAAGAGCGAAACAACGCCAGCGCAGCTTCGAGCAAGGGAGCCGCGTGATGGACCGCAACTTCATTCGTGTCCGCGAGGACGTTGGCGGCGAGACGCGGACCGTGCTCGTCAATACGGCATGTGTCGCGGAGATCCAGATCGAGGCGGAGACCGCGACTTTTCACTTCGTCGGCGGCGCACAGGCTACCGTCGCCGTTTTGGACGACCGCCTGAAAGCGGCGCTCAAAGCAATCGAGATCCACATTCCCGTCGTCGATTAGGCTGCGGAAAGATGTGCAGGTGCGCAAAGATGCACTTGACGCCGCGAGTCCCATGCAATCAAATGCAATCGTTCGATATGGCGATGACTAGCCTCTCGACGGGAAAGCAATACCTGCACGCAGCAGGATTGCGCCCGAGAGGCGTCGCCGGAAGGACATTCCGACACAGGCGAAGATTGCCTCTCGGTTCTGGAAACAGAGCGGGAGGCTTTTTGCGTTCCGCTCACACCATGCGGGACGAGAAATGCTGCTTGCTGAACGCCTCGAGGACAACAGGCCGACGCGCTTCGGAGCCGACGACTTCCTGACCAGACAGGAAGCCGCAGCCTACCTTCAATCCAAGATCGCGCTCGGCACGCCCGGAACGCTCAACAACATGATGCGCGCCGGCGTCGGGCCAACCGCGCACAAGCTCGGCCGCCGCGTGCTCTATCGCCGCGCCGATCTCGATCGCTGGATCAAGCAGCGCCTACAGCGTGTCTCGCGCCCATAAACTCAAAAGAAAGACGACGACCATGACCTATGAAATCGCCAATCGCCCTCAATCCGCCTGGGACGTTGCGCCGCCCGTCGAGCAGTCCGATCTGCTACGCGGCCGCACCCTGAAATTCAACAATGGCCGCTATTTCGCCGATGGCGTAGATCTCACCGGCGCCCACATGATCGCGACCGACGCCGCGGTGCTCTGGGTCTGCTGGGACGGCACAACGCGCGGCCCGGCCGAGAACCGCGTCACCCTGCCCGGCGATCGCCACCCGTCGCGCGGCGAACTCGATCGCTTCAACGAGTCCGAATGGCCGGTCGGGCTCGACGGCAAGCCCGCCGATCCATGGCGCGATACGCGCCACCTGTTCCTGACCGACACGAAGACGGCGCTTCCCTACACGCTGATCCTGTCCAGTGGCGGCGGACGGCAGGCGGTGGCGGATCTGATGCGTCAGGTGGGCGTCCTGCGCCGCCAGCGCGGTCCCGACGCGCTTCCGATCATCGAACTCGCGTCCGGCATGATGCAAACGCGTTACGGCCTCAAGCCGCGGCCGCTGTTCAAGATCGTCGGCGCCGTCAACACGCAGAACGACGAAGGCTTCATGCTCGAGGACTGAAAAGACGAAAGCCCGGCGCGCCAACGCCGGGCTCTCTGAAACATTGGATGACGACCTATGACGACGACACATTTACCAGACGACGCCGCCCGCCTTCAAGACGCCGCGCGCGAAGCGATCCACGAAGCCGCCCTGCGGCTCTACGTCAAATACGCGCCCGAACTTTTCGAAAAGCGCCCGACGCGGGCGCTGGACGCCCTCGACAGCACCATCGACCGGATTTTGACGATCTACGTCACGCCGGACGATGACCCGCGCCGGATCCTGTGCGACGCCGCCAACCCGCATAGCCTTCTGCCGGCGGCGGCGCGCCTGGCGCTCTACGGCGAACTCAACGCCTTCCTGTCATCGCTGCCCTGCCAGATCGCGATCACCGACCTACAGGCCGCACTGACAGCGCCGCTCGACGCCGCCGAGCAGTCCATTCCTGTCCGCGGGCGCGCCGCCTGATGATCGACCTCGGCGGCCCTTTCTGTGTCAAAGACCTCTTGTCGGGCGATGACGACCTGCTGGATTGCGACTGGCGGGACGGGCTCGATCCGGCGGAAGTCGACGAGATCTTGCGCGAGGAAGCGACCCTCGCCGAAGCCAGCCACCGTGCATGGATCGAGTGGCGGGAAGAACAGGCGGCGATCGACGCCCAACGGCGTGACTGCCGCTATGGCGCGACCTTCACCATCGCCAGATCGACGACGCCCGGCGAGCGCCTGACGAAAGCCTATCGGCGCGGCAATGACGGCGAGCTTGTTCGCGAAGGCGGCGGCAACATGCAGGCGGGCGAGAGCCGGACGGCGCGCATCGATACGCTTGCCGAACTGGCGGCGCTGGCGGATGCTCTGGCGCCGAATGAAGCATTTATCTGGGGCGTGGCCGAATTTGATACGGCCGTTATCCGCACGCGGAAATTCGTCAATCGGCAGGCCGAGCGCGGGTTTCGGACGCTCGCCGGCAAGCCGCTGATCGCGCGCAGCAAGTCCCATTTCCAATATCCCGACGGCGCGGCCGTCATGATGATGGATCTCGACTCTTATGAAGGTCTGACCTTCTCGATCGAAGAATTGCTTTCGCGCCTCTATGGCGTCTGGCCCGCGCTTCGTTCGGCGCCGCATGTCGCCCGCTATTCCTCGTCGGGCTTTGTCTATGACGCCGACGGCCGCGAGCTAAAGGGCCGCGCCGGAATCCGAATTTATGTGATCGTCGCCAACGGCCGCGACATTCCAAGGCTCGCCAAGGATCTGCAAGGCCGCCTCTGGCTCGCGGGCTATGGCCGCATCGACCTGTCCAAGTCCGGCGCCTTCCTGACGCGCTCGCTGCTCGACGCTTCCGTCAACAGTCCCGAACGCTTCGATTTCGCGCGCGCGTCGGTCTGCTATGACGGACTGTATCAGCGACGCCCGCCCACGCAGATCTTCAACGACGGCGCGCCGCCGATCGACACCGCGCGCGCACTCACCCTATCGCGTGATCAGCGGCTCGACGTTGTGGATATGATCCGCGCCGCCAAGGACGCGCGGCGGGATGAAGCCGCCGAAGTCCGCGCCGCGTGGGTCGCCGAGCGACTGGCGACCATCGAAGTCCGTCTGGCGAAGAAGGGTTTGGCCGGCGACGAGCTTGCCGATCGTGTCGAGACCGAGCGCGCCAATCTGCTGCGGTCGCTTAATTCCGGGACACTAACCGGCGAATTCCCGATCATTGTCGTCGAGCACGGCAAGCTCGTCGAACTCACCGTTGACCAGATCCTCGACAACCCGCGCCGCTACGAAGGCGTCCTGACGCTCGACCCGCATGAGCCGGAATATCGAGACTACGCGCAAGTTGGCTGGATCACGTTCAAAGGCCATCTCGGCCCGCGCCTGCGCTCGCAGGCCCATGGCGGAGCCACCTATCAGCTTGCCCGCATACCGACGCCGCAACCATCGTCGCAAGACACTGCTCAGTCCTTGTGGGATAGCGCCATGGCCATCACCGGATCGCCGGTGGCGTTGTTCCTTGAAGAGTCGTTCGGGATTACCGCGCCGGATCCAGACGGCCCGCTGCGCTTTCTGGATGACGAGATGGCGATGGTGGCGCTCGCCACCGACAACGACGGCGCTGTCACCGCAGTTGAGCTTCTGGCGCTGACAGAGCTTGGCGAACGCGCACCGGACCCGATCAGCGTCAATCCGCGCGATCCTTTCCGCCGCCGCGAAGGTTCGCTTATGCGCGGCGCCGTGCGCTTTCCCGGTGAGCGCAATGGTCTCGTCGTCGCAGTGACGGTGGATGACGCTCTCGCCGCCAATCGGTGCGGATGGCCGGCGATGGCGACGCTCGTTCCCTATTCACTCGAACACCTGCTGCGCATCATCCCACCCGGCGTCCCGACGGCCCTGCTGCGCGAAGACTGCCATCGCGGGCCGCAATACGGCGCCGACGAAGCCCGTCATCAGAGGCTCGTTTCCGATCTCATGCGCGCCGGCCGTCAGGTGGCCGACGTGCGCCCACAAAGCCCGCTGCGGTGCGATGGTTTGACGCTCTATGACCGTTTCCGCCGCGAAGGCGTGACATTGCTCAATTACTGGCTCGATCGCTTTCTCGGCCCGATGAAGATCGTTGACCTCGGGCAGCGGCCCGTCGCTGAATTGCGCAGAAAGCTCGAGCCATGGATGCGCAAGGAACTGCGCGCCTTGCTCAAGGGCCAGACGCGGCGCGTCATCCTCGCCGATGTCGACTGTGGCGTTGGGAAAACCACGGGCTTCCGGCAAGCCCGGCAGGATCTCGCCGCCGATCTCAGGCGGATGATGAAAAAACGCGAGCGCCAACTGGCGATCTACGCGCCGTCGATGCTGCACAAGATCCACGACGAGACGCTGACGCACCTGTCGGCGTCCGCACGGAAGCGGCTCGAGGGCGAGATCCGCGACCTGTCCGCCGAGCTTGACCGCATCGAGGACGCGTTGCGCGACATGCCGATCGTCGCCGCCACCAGTCGCGGCAGACAGGCCTACGCGCCGCACTCCGACGAACTCATGTGCGCGGAATATCAGGCACGCGTCGAACCCGCGCTCAAGGCCGGCGTCCGCGACATCGACAAGCACGTCTGCAAGAAATGTCCGCGCCTCGAGGACGGCTGCGCCTATGTCGCCCAGGCGACGAATTTTGAACTCAACCTGTCCGCCCACCAGATCATGCTCTCGGACGTTCCGCTCGGCTCGCCCGAGCCCGGCCTTGCCGCCGTGGACGAGGCGCCCGTGTCCGCCTTCCTTCAACCGGCCCGCTATCTGCCCGTGGCGACGATCACAGACCGGGACGCCGCGCCCTATCATGAGCCGAAGGACAGCGACGAGACGGGCCGGCACGAGACGCTGCGCCATTGCCTTGCCAGCGCCATCGACGCCAATGGTCTCGGCTATCTACAGGCGCACCATGTCACCAGGGCCGGTATTGGCGAAGACGGCGCCATCTATGCCCGCAAGGCCGAAAAGCACCGCACGATCTCGCCCAAGGACGACGATTTCTCGATCTGCGCGCCGAACCTGAACATCGATTGCTTCCGGGACGTGTGGCAGGCGATCGCCGACATGCTCTACCGCGGCGAGGCGCAGACCGGCCGGCTGGAAGTCGTCGCCGGCAAGAAGGGCCACGCGTTGCGCATTCTCGCCGCTCACCGCCTGCCGGCCGGCTGGGCGAGCGTCCCGACGATGATTATGGCCGCCAGGCCGCCGCGCCTGTTGCTGGAAGCGATCTTCGGCCCGAACATCGAGGAAGGCCCGTCCTTCCGCGTGTCCATGCCGTACGCCCGCATCTACCAGTCCGTCGGCGCGTCCTTCGCCAAGTCGTCCCTCATCCCGACGCTGCTCGCGAAGACGAATCCCGAACGGCGCAAGCGCGACGCGCGGGCCGCCGAGATCCGTCGCGAGAAGATCGGGATCTTCGCGGCTGCCGTCCACCGCCATGCCGGCGGCGATCAAATGTTCGTGTCGAACCTCGCCGTCATCGAGCACATGGCGGAAGACAACACCCATCCCGGCGTCCACCACGGCAACTTCAACGGCCTGATCGGGCTCAACAAGTTCGAGCATTGCGCCAGCGGCGTCATCGGCGGCCGATCCATTCCGTCGCCGTCCGATGTCGAGGACATGGCGATGGCGCTCTCGGGCCGCGTCGTCGAGCGTGTCGGCGATCACTGGCCGCTGCGCTATGAGGACCAGCAGATCCGCCTGCCCGACGGCCGGCACGCCGTCGTCCCGCGCCTGACGATCTATCATCCGGACGCGCTGGCCGACGCCCTGCTCAAGTTCTTCGGCGCGTATCAGATCTATCAGGCCGCCTACCGCCTGCGGCCCGGCAATCGCACCGCCGACGATCCGGTGACGATTTACGTCCTGAATAATCTCGTCCTGCCATTCCCGATCGACGGCTACCTGCCGGCGGGCGAAGTCCTCGAGCCGGCCGAGCACGAAATCATGCTCGCCGCCGGCGGGATCGCCTATGACAGCCCGGCGGCGGCCCACCGCGCCTATCCAGAGCTTTACGACAGCGAGCGTGACGCCCGACGCAGGACGCCGGAAGCCGCCAGCGTTATAGCCAAGCTCACGCTGACACCAATTACCGGACAAATCCGCCGATATAAGTTTTTATCGGCGGAAATGTCCGGTAATGAGTGTCACCGCGAGCTTGAGCGTGCGGAAACGCCAGCGTCCGCCGCGCCGCCCGTCATAACGATCGCCGAGAGCGCCGATGGCCTCGCCGCTTTCAAGGCCCAGCGCGCCGCAACACCCGGCGCTGGCGCAAAGCCCACCGTCGTCGCCGGTCTCTTCGACATTCACCGCTTTCACGACACGGACACCCTGCGCGCCGAGATCGAGCGCGCGCTCGGCGGCACGCTCGCCATGCTCGAGATCAACGGCCAGCCAGCCGTCACGCCGCCGCCGCCCGCGCAGAAGCCGTGGGAAGCCGCCGGCATTTCCCGAAAGACTTACTACCGCCGTCGCGCCGCACAGCGCGCCAAAGACGCCGCCACGCCAGCCAACGCGCCAGAGCCGGCGCCTGTTCAGAAGGAGAAAGACGACATGGACCGCGAGCTAAAAATCCCGATCACGATCGGCGACACAACCATCGAGATCAGCCTGAAACCCGCCACCGCGCCGAAGGCGCCAGACGCCGTGCAAACGGCGCCCGCGCCCGCACAGCCGCGGAAGGGCAAGAAGGCCGCGCACGCCACAAAGGACGCGCCAGCGACGCCCGCCGACAGTCCTGCGGCCGATCCTGAGCCAGAGCCGCCCACCAACGTCATCCCGTTCCGGCGCCTCGAGCAGCCAGGACGGCCGTTGTGAGCAGATCCGCACATGGGCGCGCGAACACCGCGTTTCGGTACGAGTGCGTAACGAAGCCCTATGGGCGGCCGGCAATCGGCGAGCCGAAAGCGAAGCCGCGACATGACAGTTTTTGACTTAACTCAAACGGTTTGTGCCAATGGCTGGAAGCAAGCGAAAAGTGAAAGTCGGGACGGTCGAGAGCCGTGCAATTCTCGACGCCTTCGAACTTCGTAAGGCGAACGCCTTCCGCGAAGGCTGGACTGGCGTGCGGACATGGTGGCGCGGAAACGAGAATGTCGCGTCTGTCGGGCTGTGGTGCCGCGACGACAGCATCTTCGTCCAGTGGAGCAGCGGAGCCCAGCGCCTTCGACTATCCCGGTCGCCGCGGCATTTCGGCGGCGGCGTCACCTATCTCTGCTGTCCCGCGTGCGGATTGCGCTTCGCCAGGTTGGTGATGACCGCAACGGGCTTCGCCTGCCGCGCCTGCGCGAAGGTTTCGTATCGCAGCGAATCCCACCGGCGCGGCGCCGCTCCGCACATTCACAACGCCCGCCGCCTCCGGATCCGATTGGGCGGCACCGGCGATCTCACAGAGACATTTCCCGAAAAGCGCAAACGGTTTCGCTGGGTCCCCTACTGGCGCCTGATGTCGCGCGCGCTCGAGGCTGAAAAAAAAGCCTTTGGGCATCTGCGCGCCGAACTCGAGCGCCTCACCGGACGACCCTTCGACCCACAGGAGTCCTGACATGCCGACCATCAAATCCCTTTGCGACGACGCGTTCGCGAGCACCGACGCCTTTGTGAACAGCGACGGCCCGGACGCCGACGTGCGCGCGGCCGCTGCCGCCTATGTCGACGCCGCGCTCGCCTTGGCCGGCGCCAAGCCGAAGAGAGTCGCAGACGTTCTGGCCCGCGCCCAGGCTGCGCGCGCCGTGCTGGCCGTCGAGTTGGGCGCAGACGCGCCGGCGTTCCTGCTCGCCAGCGCCGCTCTCGCGGATCTCGAGGCCATCGCGAACGAGATCGCCCCCATCCCTGGTTAACCCGCGTCCTCCCCGACGCACATTGAAAGGACCGCACATGACACACGACATTCCGCTACCCACCGGCTGGCGAGCCCACGGCCGCTACAACGCGCCATCGTCGCTTCTGGGCGGCGTCCTGCCGCGCCAGGGCGTCCACCTTCTCCTGACCGAAGGCGCATCACCGGCGACCGTCGCCGGCGCGCTGGCCGAAATGGCGGTCGCGACGGCATCGAGCCAATGCGACGTTGCGCTTGCCGGCAAGGCGGGCCAGCGGCGGCCGCTGGCTGGCTTTATCGGTGGCAGGGCTGACTATCAGCCCCAGGGCGTCGCGCTCACAGGCGGGCTTCCTGGCGGCCTTGGCGCGGCTCTCGAGGCGACGGCCCTCGCACATGGCGTTTCGAGGCCGCTGGACATCGCATACGCGCCTTTGCGCTCAACCATCGCCGGCGAAGCTGGCTTGCAGAGATCCTTGAACGCGGTGGCGGAATCGTTCTCGGCTGATATTGCGCTGATCGTCGTCGTCGAGCCCTTCGCCGGCGATCGGGCCGGTGATGCGAACCTGCATCGCGCGCTGCGGATTCTGGCCGGCGATAATCCCGGCGCCGCCATCCTTTTGGTGACTGAGCGCCTTCCGTACGAAAATCTTGATGATGGTCAGGTGCTCATGCGGCTGTCTGACGACAGGCTTGCCTGTGATAACCCGCTCAACGGTTCGCCCTTCCAGTCCGCCATCTCCCGCGAGTCGATCGCCCTGGGCGTCGA
>CAZJAY010000022.1:0-12324 GCA_964543915.1 uncultured Methylocystis sp.
TTTAACGATCGTAGAGAATTCGATCTCCGCCAACGCTTGTCGTCCAGGCGACGTCTATTCGAGCCGTAAGGGCCTTAGCGTCGAGATCGGCGACACGGATGCGGAAGGCCGCCTCATCCTCGCCGATGCGCTTGCCTTCGCTGGCGAAGATCGTCCCGATCTTCTCTTCGACTTCGCGACGCTGACCGGCGCTGCGCGCGTCGCGCTTGGGCCGGAGATACCGCCCTTCGATCCGGGATGCGATGCGCTTGCGGCCGAAATCGCCGAATATGGGCAGCGCGCCCACGATCCGGTTTGGCGGCTCCCGCTGTGGGATGGTTATGACAAGGGGCTCGACGGCCGTATTTCCGATCTCGTCAGCGTCGCCGGCGGACCTTTTGCAGGGTCGATCGTCGCCGCTCTGTTCCGGCGTCGCTTCGTCGATGATCCAACCCGCTGGGCGCATTTCGACGCCTATTGCTGGAATCCTGCCGCCCGGCCTGGTCGTCTCGAGGGCGGCGAGGTTCAGGCCGCGCGGCTTCTCTACGACCTGATCGAGGCGCGCGTCGCGCAGGCGCAGGCGAATAGGCGGGAAAATGACCTTGGCGCATGATTTCGATCGCCGGATAACGCCGGTCCGTGAGGACCTCGCCGCCGCGCATCTGAGAGGGAGGGTCGCTGCGCCGCGTTATGTCGAGGGCGTCGTCATGCAGGTGCGCGATTGCGTCGCCGACATGCGGCGCGCGCCCCGACCCGACGCCGCTGTTGATACGCAGGCGCTCTATGGCGAGAGATTCACGGTCTATGACGAAGAGGAAGGATGGGCTTGGGGTCAGCTCACTCGTGACGGTTATGTCGGCTGGATCGCCGCCAATACGCTCTGGAGTCGAAACGATCCGCCGACGCATCGGGTGAAGACGCCACGCAGTTTCATTTATCCGGGTCCCGATATCAAACTCCCGCCGGTCGGCGCGCTGCCGCTTGGCGCCGACGTAACAATCACCGGCGTGCGCAACGGATTCCTTGTCACCCCCGAAAGCGGCTTCATCTACGAAAAACATCTGGCGGCGCTTGATCGACCGGCGCCCGATTTCGTCGCCGTCGCCGAAACGCTGATCGGCGCGCCCTATCTCTGGGGCGGGAAATCTTCGCTGGGGATCGATTGTTCCGGCCTCGTGCAGGTTGCCCTGCTTGTCGCCGGCGCAGCGGGACCGCGCGACAGCGACATGCAGGCGTCGGGCCTTGGCGCCGCCGTTACGGCGGACGCGCCGCTACAGCGGGGCGATCTCGTTTTCTGGAAGGGTCATGTGGGAATCATGCGTGATGCGACGACGCTGCTTCACGCAAACGCTTTTCACATGCAGGTCACGAGTGAGTCGCTTGCGGAGGTGCGGGCGCGCAATATCGCCGCCGGCGCGGGAGACATTACGGCGTGTCGACGGCCCGGCGCGGTTTGATCCGCGAAGGCAGGCGTTTCCCAGCGACGCTCAGCTTGCGCGCAGGAATACCCTGAGTAGCCGGCGTAACGCCATCGTTCCCGTTTTCACGCCGGTCTGGGTCTGTTCGGCTGAAGGCTCGCCGCCCGAAAAGCCGGCCGCGAAGCCAGGAATTACGACAATTGCCCCGTCTGGAAGCTTCTTGCGTCGTGCGAGGATTGCTTCCGGCGCGACGCCCCATGCAAGAAGATCCGCCTTGAATAGGCGGGCGACGCGCGCTTCGGCGCGAGTCTGATAGGTCGGCCCCGAGAACCACATCAGGACGCCGTCGTGCAGGGTCACGCCGGCGGTCGTCGCTGCAAGTTTCAGCCGGCGGAGGAGTCTTGCGTCATAGGGCTCGTTCATGTCGATCGGCGAAGCGACAGTCGTGTCGCCGACCAACGGGTCGAGCCCGCTGAAGTTGATATGATCGGAAACCGCGACAAGATTGCCCGGCCCGAAAAATCCGTTGACCGAATGGGCGACATCCAGCGCGAGCGCACAACGCACGCCAAGCGTTGCGAAGGTTTCGATGGGGCCGGACATGAGTCCGGGATCGCCCGTTGCGTGAAAAGGCGCGGCGCCCAGCAAAAACAGAACAGACGCGCCCTCAAAGTTCCCGACGCGCGCTTCGCCATCGACCATCGGAAAGCCCGGAAGCCCCGCGTAGGGAAGCGCCGTCGGATTTTCGAGGATATCGCAGACGCCCTCGAAGGCGCGCGGCGCGATGAGGGCGTAATCGATCTTGCCCGCCGGGCTGGCGGCGCAAATGAGTTCGGCCGCCTGTATCGCGGCTTCCGAAAAGCCGGTCGTCTCCATGGTCAGTCGACAGCCTCGATCTCCGCCCGGAAAGCGGCCGCGAACAAAGCGCGCGTATATTCCTGCGTCGGGTTGGCGAAAACGTCTGCCGCACGCCCCTCTTCGACGACCTTCCCATGCCGCAAGACGATCAGATAGCTCGCAAGCGCCCGCACAACCCGCAAATCATGACTGATGAAAAGGTAGGCGAGCGCGCGTCTGCGCTGGAGATCACGCAAAAGATCGATGATCTGGGCCTGAATTGACATATCGAGCGCGGAGGTCGGTTCATCGAGGACGACAAATTTCGGCTCCAGAACCATCGCGCGGGCGATAGCGATGCGCTGCCGCTGACCGCCGGAAAATTCATGGGGGTAGCGATCCATCGTCGCGGGATCGAGGCCCGTCTCCATGAGCGCACGGGCTACGATCTCGCGGCGTTGCTCAAGCGACAGTTCGGGCCGCTGCACCGTCAGACCCTCCGCGACAATTTCCGCCACGGACAGGCGCGGAGACAGTGAACCGTAGGGGTCCTGAAAAACAATCTGCATATCGCGCCGGAGCGGCCGCATTTCCGCAATGCTTTTACCGTCGATCCGCTCGCCGAGGAAAACGATCGGCCCCTCCGAGCGGATCAAACGGAGCATCGCCAGCGCGAGGGTGGTTTTTCCTGAACCGGACTCGCCGACGACGCCGAGCGTTGCGCCCGCGTGGATCTCCATGCTGACGCCGTCGACCGCTTTCACGTAATCGACCGTCCGGCGCAAAAAACCGCGTCGGATCGGGAACCACACACGCAGCTTCTCCGCCGCCGCCACGACGGGCGCATCATCGCATACGACAACCGGCTCGCCGCGTGGTTCGGCGCTGAGCAATGCGCGCGTATAGGCCGCCTCAGGCGCCGAAAAAACGCGCGCGACGTCTCCGGCCTCGACGATGCGACCCTTCTGCATGACGCAAACATCATCGGCGAAACGCCGCACGAGGTTAAGGTCATGGGTGATGAACAGGATCGCCATCCCGTAGGTCTGTCTGAGACGTTCGAGCAATGCGAGGATTTGCGCCTGGACGGTGACGTCGAGCGCGGTTGTCGGCTCGTCAGCGATCAGGAGGTCGGGCTTGTTGGCGAGGGCCATCGCGATCATGACGCGCTGGCGTTGTCCGCCGGAGAGCTGATGCGGATAGGCGCCCAGACGCGCCCGGGGCTCTGGAATGCCGACTTCTTCGAGCAGCTCGACAACCCGGTCGCGTCGGGCGGCTTCGCCCTGCATGCCGTGAAGTTCGAGAATTTCCGCGATCTGATGTTCGATGGTCTGCAGCGGATTGAGCGAAGTCATCGGCTCCTGAAAGACCATTGTGATCCGCGCGCCGCGGATCGCGCGCAGATCACGGTCCGACATGGCGAGAATATCCGCGCCATCGAATAGCGCCACGCCGGTTGTTGTCGCGCCGGGCGGCAGTAGCCGCACGATGGACTGTGCGCTCATCGATTTGCCGGACCCGGATTCTCCGACGAGCGCAAGCGTTTTGCCCTTTTTGATCGAAAAGGAAACGCGATCCACCGCGATCGTTTCACGCCCGCCCTGCCGGAAAGAGACGGAGAGATCGCGGACGTCAAGCAAGGCGCCGTTTGTCATCTGAAACCGTTTCGTAGCGTGAGGCTTCTGCGTTGATCGACGATCATCCGAAAGTCTTTCTTGGATCGAAGGCGTCGCGCACAGCCTCGCCGATGAACACCAGCAGCGAGAGCATCAGCGCGATAATCACAAAGCCGGTCAATCCCAGCCAGGGCGCCTCAAGATTTGATTTGCCCTGAAGCAGCAATTCGCCGAGCGACGGCGATCCCGGCGGCAGACCAAATCCAAGAAAGTCGAGAGAGGTGAGCGTCGTAATCGAGGAGTTGAGGATGAATGGCATAAAGGTCAGCGTCGCGACCGTCGCGTTGGGTAGCAGATGTCGCATGATAATTCTGTAATTGCTGAGACCAAGCGCGCGTGCGGCGTTGACATATTCAAAATTTCGCGCGCGCAGGAATTCCGCCCGCACCACATGCACGAGCGACACCCATGAAAAGAGCAACAGAATCCCCAGAAGCACAAAAAATCCGGGCGTCAGGAACGATGAAATGATGATCAGCAGGTAGAGCTGCGGGAGCGAAGACCAGACTTCAATGAAGCGCTGGAAGATCAGATCGACCCTACCGCCGAAATAGCCCTGCACGGCGCCGGCGGCGACGCCGACAATCGAGGAAATGGTTGCGAGGATAAGGCCGAAGAGCACGGAGATCCGAAACCCGTATAGAAGGCGCGCGACGACGTCACGAGCCTGATCGTCCGTGCCGAGCCAATTCCATTCGATATCGGCGCATCCATGATTGGGCGCGCCGGGCCGCAGCACCTTCGCCGCCGCCTCCTCGCATTGTTTCTGCGTCAGCATCCATGTCGGCGGCGACGGCGCCGGCGTCGGCAGCGCAAGATTGTGGGTGTCATATGAGAAACGCACCGGCGGCCAGACCATCCAGCCGTGGGCATTGATTTCGGTGGCGATCACAGGGTCTCTGTAATCCGTGCGCGCCAAAAAGCCGCCAAATTTTTCTTCCGGATAGGCCACAAAAGCCGGGAAAAGAAGTTCTCCCTTGTACCAGGCGAGCACGGGGCGATCGTTGGCGAGGATGTTCGAAAGCAGCGACATCACGAACATCAACAGAAAAAGCCAGAAGGACCAATAGCCGCGCCCGTTCGCGCGGAAATTGGCGAAGCGCCTGCGATCAAGCGGGGTGAGCCGAAGCCAGCGACTTCTGGCGAGCGGCGGCGCGAGCGACGCCGTCGGATCGACGCTGCTGCTCATGTTCATACCTCCCGCGTTTCGAAATCGATGCGCGGATCGATCCAGGTGTAGGTGAGGTCGGATATCAGATTAACGACAAGGCCGAGCAGGGCGAAAATATAGAGACTGGCGAAAACCACCGGATAATCCCGATTGACGATGCTTTCGAAGGAGAGAAAACCGAGGCCTTCGAGCGAAAACATGGTTTCGATCAACACGGAGCCCGTGAAAAAGGCGTGGACGAAAGCGCCCGGGAAACCCGCGATGACGATGAGCATCGCGTTACGGAAGACATGGCCATAAAGCACCCGGTTTTCCGTTAACCCCTTCATACGCGCGGTCTGTACATATTGCTTGCGGATTTCGTCGAGGAAGGAATTCTTGGTCAGAAACGTCTGCGTCGCGAATGCGCTCAGGGTCAGCGCCGAGACGGGAAGCACGATATGCCAAAGGTAATCAATGATTTTCCCGGTGAGCGACAGCTGATCAAAATTATCCGACGTCAGGCCGCGCAGCGGAAAGATTTGCCAGAATGAGCCGCCGGCGAAGACAACGATCAGCAACATCGCGAACAGAAAGCTCGGTATCGCATATCCGACGATGATCAGATTGGATGTCCAGAGATCAAAGCGCGAGCCGTCGCGGACAGCCTTCGCAATGCCGAGCGGTATCGAGATAGCGTAGGAAATCAGCGTCATCCACAGTCCCAGAGACATCGAAACCGGGAGACGCTCGCCGATCAGCTTCAGAACGCTTTCATCCCGAAAATAGCTCTTGCCGAAATCGAACATCGCATAGTTGCGGATCATCAGCAGGAAACGTTCCCAGGCGGGTTTGTCGAAACCGAACTGCTTTTCGAGTTCGGCGATGAACTTCGGATCAAGGCCCTGTGCGCCGCGATATTTCGACGCCGTTTCCACAGCCATCGGACCAGCCTGACTGGCCGCGCCCTGACCGACATCGCCGCCGCCACCGGAAAAACGGCCCGCCGCGCCGACATCGAACCCTTGCAACTGGGCGATGATCCGCTCGACCGGTCCGCCTGGCGCGAACTGTACGATAGCGAATGAAATGAGCATGATGCCGAGGATCGTCGGAATCATCAGCAGCACCCGTCGCGCGATATAGGCTCCCATCGTCCGCTTCCCGTTTTCTAGCGCGCCCGGTAATTCGCCTTGCGGGCCTTTTCGGCGTCCCACCACCAGGTCCATAGCACGCCAGTGTCGAATTTGGGCTGTCGTTCGGGCTGACCGAAAAGATCCCAATAGGCGTAGCGGTGGACCGGATTATACCAGTGCGGCACCCAGTAACGCTGGGCGCGCAGCACGCGGTCGAGCGCGCGGCACGCCGTCACCAGTTCCTGGCGGCTTGACGCTTTCAGCGCCTTTTCGACCATCGCATCCACCGCCGGATGGGATATGCCGGCAAGATTGCGTGAGCCGTTCACGTTGGCGCCGGACGAGTCAAAATAGGCACGCAGCTCCTCGCCAGGATTCCACGCCATCATCATCACGTCGTGGACGATATCGAAATCGAAATCCTCGAGCCGCTTCTTGTATTGGGCGGCGTCGACGACGCGCATCGTCGCGGTCACGCCGAGCAGCTTGAGATTTTTGATGAAAGGTTGCGTGTGACGTTCGAAGATATTGGAGTTATCGAGGAATTCAAAGACGAGCGGCGTGCCGTCGGGCAGATAGAGTTGCGATCCGCGCCGCTGGCAGCCGGCCGCATTAAACAGATCGCTGGCCTTTTTCAGCAAGGCGCGGTCCTGTCCCGAGCCGTCCGAAACCGGCGCGACGAACGGTTCGCCAAAAACCTCGGCCGGAAGCTGCGCGCGGAAAGGCTCAAGCAGCGCGATTTCCGCGGCGTCAGGCATGCCGACGGCGGCAAGTTCAGAGTTTTCGAAATAGGACGAAATACGCTTGTAGGCGTCGTACATCAGATTGCGGCTCGTCCATTCGAAATCGAAGGCGTAGCCGATCGCCTCGCGGATCGCCGGGTCTTTGAAAACCTTGCGGCGCGTGTTGAAAATCCAGCCCTGAATATTTGGAATATTATTATTTGGCGCCGTCGCCCGTTTCACGCGCCCATCCCGCGTCGCCGGGAAATCGTAGCCCGTCGCCCAGACGCGCGCGATATTTTCTTCCCGCTCGGTGAAGACCCCGGCCTTGAAGGCTTCGAAGGCCACCTGACTGTCGCCGAAATATTCGAAACGAATAGTGTCGAAATTGCCCTGGCCGACGGCGATCGGGAGGTCCTTCGCCCAATAGTCCGGGACACGTTCATAGGCGATAAAATGTCCCTGATCGAAAGCGCCGACCTTATAGGGGCCTGATCCGAGCGGGGGTTCGAGCGTCGTCGCCTCGAAATCCCGCGTCGCGTAAAAGGCGCGGGAAAAGATCGGCTGGCTCGCGACCGTCAGCGGCAGATCCCGCGAGCGTCCCGGCGCGAAGTGGCAGACAAGAATATCGTCCCGGACCGCTTCGACACTGGCGAGGTCGCGTAGCATCTGGCTGATGACAGGATGGCCCTTGCTCTTGAGAATAGTGAGGGAGAAGGCCGCGTCATGGGCCGTGAGCGGCGCGCCATCGTGGAAACGCGCCTCAGGGCGCAGGAAAAATGTGTAGGTGAGCCTGTCCGCCGAAATACGGACCTTGCGCGCGACGAGGCCGTAATACGCGTCGCGCTCATCAAGGCTCTGGTTCATGAGCGTGTCGAAAACAAGCGACATGCCGGTCGCGGGATTGCCACGCAACACATAGGCGTTAAATGTGTCAAAGGTCGGATTCGACGGCGAGAGGGCGAGGACGCCGCCTTTGGGCGCGGCCGGGTTCACATAACCGAAATGTTTGAAGTCGGCGGGTTCGCCAAGGTCGCCGAACGTAGAAAGGCCGTGGCTCTCGGTTTCGCCGGGGCCGGGCGGCGCATATTCGGGCGGTTTGGTCCGCGCCCCGGCCCGGCCGGTGGACGGGAACGACGTTGCGGCGGTCACGGCGGCTGCAGCGCGCAGAAAGCGCCGGCGGGTGAAAATCTTCCGAATTTCCGTCAAGATCACTCCCGGAATATCAGCTTCGGTGCGAGGAGCCAGTATGATTCGCGCCTTATCTGATGAATTCTAGCGGTTTTGCGCGTGACGGTCAGCCTGAGCCTGCGAGGGCTTCAAATCCGTCTGCGTGATACGACAGCTAACGAAAAAAGGACGACGGCATGACGCAGGCGATCGGCGCGCGCGGATTGGCAAAAATTGACAAGGCGCTGATCGGCGACGCGTGGACGGACGCCGATAGCGGCGCGACCTTCGCCGTGATCAACCCCGCGACCGGGGCAATAATCGGGCAGGCGCCCGACATGGGCGCGGCGGAAACCCGCCGGGCGATTGACGCAGCTTCGGCCGCCGGGCCAGCCTGGCGCGCCACCGTCGCGTCGGAACGCGCCCGGATCATGCGCCGCATGGTCCGGCTTCTTGTCGCCGAGCAGGAGACTCTGGCGCGTCTGATTACAGCGGAGCAGGGCAAGCCGTTGGCAGAGGCGCGGGCCGAGATCGCCTATGGCGCCGCCTATTTCGACTGGTTCGCCGAAGAAGCCCGCCGGGTCTATGGCGATGTGATCCCCGGCGCGGCCGATCGACGCCTGCTGGTTTTGCGTCAGCCGATTGGCGTCGTCGGCGCGATCACACCATGGAATTTTCCGCATGCGATGCTCGCCCGCAAACTCGCCGCCGCGCTCGCCGCAGGCTGCACGATGGTCGCGAAACCGGCGGAGCTGACCCCTTTTTCCGCACTCGCCCTTGCGGATGTCGCTCGGCGGGCCGGTTTGCCGGCCGGCGTCTTCAACGTTGTCACAGGACTTGATCCGGCGCCGATCGGCGCGGCGCTTACCGATGATCCGCGTGTACGCAAGATCACCTTCACCGGCTCGACCGAGATCGGCCGGCTCCTGCTGGCTCAGGCCGCCGGCAATATCCAGAAATGTTCGATGGAACTGGGCGGCAATGCGCCCCTGATCGTGTTCGCCGACGCTGATCTGGATCGGGCTGTCGCAGGAGCCATGGCCACGAAATATCGAAACGCCGGGCAGACGTGTATCTGCGCCAATCGTTTTCTCGTGGAAGCGCCCGTCGCCGCGCTTTTCGCCCAAAAGCTTGCTGCAGCGTCGGCCGCCCTTGTTGTCGGGGATGGCGTATGCGACGGCGTTAACGTCGGGCCTCTCATCGAGCCTGCGGCGGTCGACAAGGTAGAACGTCATATCGCCGACGCGTTGCAGCGCGGCGCGCGGCTACTCACGGGCGGCGCGCGTCATGCGCTGGGCGGCACGTTTTTCCAGCCGACCGTGCTCGCCGACGTGCCGGCGGATGCGCTCATTTTCCATGAGGAAACCTTCGGTCCGATTGCGCCGGTGACCCCTTTCAACAATGAAGCGGAGGCTGTCGCTCTCGCCAACGCGACTCCATTCGGTCTTGCGAGCTATTTTTATAGCCGCGATCTCGCGCGTATTTTCAGAGTGGCCGAAAATCTCGAGTTTGGGATGATAGGCGTCAATGAGACCATGATTTCAAGCGAGGCGGCGCCCTTCGGCGGCGTCAAACAGTCCGGCATGGGCCGTGAAGGATCGCGCTATGGGATCGATGAATATCTTGAGATGAAATATGTCTGTCTTGGCGGTCTTGGCACATGAGCGCCGATCAGGCGCCGGGAGTTGCGATGGCGCAGCGCGTCTCCGCCGGGACAGTCGTCTTTGGTAATGATCTGCCGCTCGTTCTGATCGCGGGGCCCTGCCAGCTTGAATCGCGCGCGCATGCGCTCGAATGCGCGGCAGCCCTCTGCGAAATCGCGAAGCGCGCTGCAATGCCTTTCGTTTTCAAAACCTCATTCGACAAGGCCAATCGCACCTCGGTGCACGCCCCGCGCGGCATTGGCTTCAGGCAGGCGCCGGGGATTTTCGCGGAAATCCGTGAGAGATTCGGCGTTCCCGTTCTGACCGACGTGCACAACGAAAGCCAATGCGCGCCGATCGCCGAGGTTGTCGATATCCTTCAAATTCCGGCGTTTCTGGCGCGGCAGACCGATCTTCTTCTCGCGGCTGGCCGGACCGGCGCGGTCGTCAATATCAAGAAAGCCCAATTCATGGCTCCCGGCGATATTGTCCATGCCGCCGAAAAGGTCGCGAGCGTGGGGAATACGCACATTCTTCTGACCGAAAGGGGCGCGAGCTTCGGTTACAATAACCTCGTTGTCGATATGCGTAGTTTTCCGATCATGAAGGCGACCGGCTATCCGGTCATATTCGACGCAACGCACGCAGTTCAAAATCCTGGCGCCCTCGGCCTTGCCTCAGGTGGCGATCGTGCGATGGTGCCCGTCCTCGCGAAGGCGGCTGTGGCGACCGGAATCGCGGGGCTCTTTATCGAGGCCCATCCCGATCCCGACCGGGCGCCCTCGGATTCGCCCTGTATGTTGCCGATCCAAGGGGTTGCGGGACTGATCGAAACAATCATGGCAATCGACGTTATCGCCAAACGCGACGCCGGAACCTTTACGGGCGAAGATTGACGCTGCGGAGGAGCCGCGAAGAGATGCGGGATTCCCGCCGAAGACCGGACGGGGCGCACCAAACGCCAGACGGAGGCGTCGTTCACAACAAGTCCGTGTTTGCCCGTCGTTATTTCGTGGAGTAGTGTCATCGGAAGTTGCGCCGCGTTTCTTTTGTTCATTCGCCTGTCAATGCACAAGATGCTAATGCGCCCATCTTTTTTGGACGTCGCCCGTCAATGAAATGTCTGCCCGAAAATCTGGATAATCTCCCGTCGGCCGCTGTTGAACGGCTCATTGTGAGCTTCAATGCGGAAATCAATTATTCTGAAAAATACGACCCTGATCCCGCGACAAAGCGCGCTGTGATGTTCCTTCGGCGCATTTTCAGGAAAATTCGTCACGACAAAACGAACGTGGAGAGCCGGCTTTCGGCGTTATCGTGGAATGAATGCGCGATTATCGGAGATAGTCGGTGCGTTTATCGGTCACGAATTTTCTCTTGTCCGGACGAATGGAAAACCCTTGCCTTTATCGCGCACCTTGAGCGGGAAAATGCGCCGGTTTTTCTTTGTGCGCAGGGGCTCGGAGCCCTGGGCGGGGTTTCAGGCGTTCTCGATGCTTTCGATCGGTTACGGGCATCCGGCGCCGCCGCCAGACTCGTCGTGATTGGCGACGGCGCGCCGTTTGGCCGGTCGAACGAACATCGGATACGCAATCATCCTCAATACGGGAAAGATATTTTCTGGATCAGGCGCGTAACGCGCAGGGAATGGGCGAAACTGATCGCCCATGGCGTTCTCCTTTTCGGCGTTTGCGCCGATGAGGCTGATGCAGGCGCCGGGATGAGCGACGCGCTTTCCGGGATAAACAGTCGGGTCCTCACATTTGACATTCGACGACCTGAAGCGATTATCGAAAAAATCACCACCATTCTCCGACGCGAAACGGTGGCGTCGTCGGTGCAGGAAAGCGACGACGCTTTTTTCGAACTTGTTATGGCTGCTTGCGCCGCCCGACTTTCTGTTTTCGGAGAAATAGCGCGTAAAACCGCTGATCGATCAATTTATAGCGATCCGGACCCGAAGCGCCGGGAGCGCCGGTTCCTGCTGGCGAGCCTCTATTCCGAAACGGTGTATCTGGAGGACGAGCGGCTCGGTCGCCTGTCCGGCTTCATTTATCGCGAGTGCCGAAATTTTTTCTGGACCTGCGAACGTCTTCTTAAAAAGTCGAATTCCATCAAGGAAAGCACGACGACGGCGCATCGCCGATTGCCCGACTGGGTCGGCGCACCGAACGAAAACAGTTTGAAGAACGAGGGGCGTCGCTATCTCGTCGATGTATCGGTGACGCTTCGCAATGACATTGGAACCGGGATCCAGCGGGTTGTCCGGGAGGTGGCTGCTGGCGTTTCTGCGAGCGGCGACGGATTTGCGGTTTTTTTCCGCGATGGCGAATTTTTTCGATGGAGCGCCGCGACGTCGACATGTGAGAAAGTTTGTCCGGGAGCGGGGGACAGACTGCTTATTCTCGACGCCGGCTGGTTAATGGTCGACGAATACAGAGTCGCGATCGATAAGGCGAAAAGCTGCGGCGCCGAGATCATGGTTTGCCTTTACGATCTTCTTCCGATCGATTTCGCGCCGGTTTTTCCGTTCCGGACCCAGCAGATTTTTCGTCGCTGGTTTGGGGAGATCATTATTGAGGCTGATCGCCTT
>CAZJAY010000023.1:0-3640 GCA_964543915.1 uncultured Methylocystis sp.
GCCGTTGCTGTGAAACATCGGCAAGGTCCAGAGTTAGACCGGGAAACGCCCCATATCGCCCGTCAGCACATTGCCCAGCGCCAGCAGATGCGCGCCGCGATGATGATAGACGACGCCCTTCGGATCTCCCGTTGTGCCGGAAGTGTAATTGAGCGAAATCGCGTCCCATTCGTCGGCCGGCGGCCGCCAGTCGTACGCCGGATCGCCGCTGCTCAGGAAAGCTTCGTATTCCGTCGCGCCAAGGCGCTCGCCGGGCCCGTCGTAGACAGGGTCGTCATAATCGATGACCAACGGCTGGGCCTTCGCCATTGCGAGGGCCTCACGCATGGGCCCGGCAAACTCGCGATCGACAATCAGCGCCCGCGTTTCCGCATGGTCCAGCGTGAAGGCGAGGATCGCCGCATCAAGGCGCGTATTCAGCGTGTTGAGAACGGCGCCGCACATCGGAACGCCATAGTGGCATTCGAGCATGGCCGGCGTATTCGCCATCATCACGGAAACCGTCTCGCCGCGCCCGATCCCGGCGCGTTCAAGCGCGCTCGCAAGCCGGCGGGACCGCGCGTAGAAATCGCGATAATTCCGGCGCAGATCGCCATGGACGATTGCGGTTCGCTCTGGAAAAACCGCAGCCGCGCGCGCGAGAAAGGTCAGCGGTGTGAGCGGCTGGTAATTCGCCGGATTGCGGTCGAGATCGCGATCATAGGGGGAAGCGCTCATGACATGAAGCTCCGGAAATGCGTCAGCCGAGGGTCCGTCGCGGCGGCTACATGCAATTTTCGGCGAACCGCGTCCCCCCGCCTCTCGCGCCTGCGAACGACTGCCGCTGCGTCAGCCTTCGCCTTCTTCGTCTGACCCACGGCCGCGCCCGAACACGCTGGCGGCGTCGAAGTGATCTTCCGGCTCCTGCGGGACCGGCGTAGACTTGCCAAACACGTCTACTCTCGTCGTCGGCTCGGGCCGGACGCTGTAGGTGACGCGCGCCGGCACAAGGGTCTGGCCATGATCCTCGCCGACGGGCGGGCGATCGCGCGCGGCGCGCGCCACCTCGAAATCGAGATCGATCTGCGAGCAAAGGCCAAGCGTGACGGGGTCCATCGGCGTCAGGGCGGCGGAGTTCCAGTGCGTGCGCTCACGAATCGCTTTCAGCGTCGCTTTCGTCGTTCCGACGAGGCGCATGATCTGCGCGTCCTTCAGCTCCGGTTGATTGCGCACAATCCAGAGGATCGCGTTCGGCCGATCCTGGCGGCGCGAAAGCGGCGTATAGCGCGGACCACGCGTCTTTTTCACCTCCGGCACGACAACCTTCGAGACCGACAGTGAGAGTTGATGCTTCGGGTCGGCTTCGCCACGGGCGATTTCGTCCCGGGTTAACTGACCCGAGGTGATCGGATCGTGGCCGCGAATGCCGGTCGCGACGTCACCGTCGGCAATTCCTTTCACCTCAAGGGGATGGAGCTTGCAAAAACCCGCGATCTGATCAAACGTCAACGAGGTGTTTTCGACAAGCCAGACAGCCGTGGCCTTGGGCATCAACGGGGCGTTGCTCATCGAATTCTCCTCGAATGACGGGCGCAAAAGCAAGATCAGACGCGGCGCCGCGGGCGCGCGCGACCCTCACGACAGAACGTTCCTGATGGGAACAGCGCTCATATAATCCGCCCGGCCCGAAAGCGCAACGAAGTTGCGTTCCCGAAGCGTCTGCGCGCCGTGCGCGCGACCGACATCCTGCGACGCCGATGGTTGAAGGCGCGATGGGGAGCGGGTCAAACGCCGGGAACAGATCATGCGCGAGGTCTCCGGTAACGTCGCCGGCGGCGGCGCTCTTTCGCGGCGCGGCATGCGGATCATTTGACAGCCCGCGCGGCTTTCCCCCAAGTAGCCGCCTTTCCGCAGCGATCGCGCAGCCGGGGAAACGGGAAACGAATATGGGCCTGACCTATTCCGACGCCGGGGTCGACATCGACGCCGGCAATCGCCTTGTCGATATGATCCGCCCCGCCGTCCGGGCGACCCGACGCCCGGGGGCTGATGGTGAAATCGGCGGTTTCGGGGGCGTCTTCGATCTCAAGGCGGCAGGCTTCAATGACGCGTTGCTCGTCGCCGCAAACGACGGCGTCGGCACCAAGGTCAAGATCGCTATCGACTCCGGACTTCATTCGACGATCGGAATCGATCTCGTCGCCATGTGCGTCAACGATCTGATCGTGCAGGGCGCAGAACCGCTGTTCTTCCTCGACTATTATGCAACGGGCAAGCTTAATCCCGACGTGGCCGCTTCCGTCGTGAAGGGAATCGCCGAAGGCTGCAAACTCGCCAATTGCGCGCTGCTCTCCGGCGAAACCGCAGAAATGCCGTGCATTTATTCGAGCAATGACTATGATCTCGCCGGCTTCGCCGTCGGCGCGGTGGAGCGGACCAAGCTTCTGCCGCGCGAGGTTTACCCCGGCGACGTCGTTTTCGGCCTGCCCTCCTCCGGCGTCCACGCCAATGGTTTTTCGCTTGTGCGCCGCATCGTCGAACGCGCGGGGATTGCATGGAATGCGACCGCCCCCTTCGCGCCCGACATGAGCGTGGCGCGCGCGTTTCTGGAGCCGACCCGCATTTATGTAAGGCCGATCCTCGCCGCGCTCCGCCGCACGCCGCATATCCGCGCGCTCGCGCACATCACGGGCGGCGGCTTCCCCGATAACCTGCCGCGAGTCGTGCGCGAAGGCCTGAGCATCGCGCTGGATCTCGACGCCTTTGCGCCGCCGCCCGTGTTCGGCTGGCTGCGCGAGACCGGCGAAATTTCGGAAGCCGAAATGCTGCGCACCTTCAATTGTGGAATCGGCATGGTCATCATCGCCGCGCATGAGGGCGCGACAGAGGTCGAGACGGCGCTGCGCGCCGTTGGCGAAACGCCGCGTCGGATCGGCGAAATCGTCGAAACGGAAGACGGCATGCCCCGCGTGGTCCTGCGCGGAACGCTCGGATCGTGAGGCGTCTGCGCACGGCGATCCTGATTTCCGGCGGCGGATCGAATATGGCCGCCCTTATTGCGGCGGCCGGCGCCCCGGATTTTCCTGCGGAAATCGCGCTCGTGCTCTCCAATTGTCCTGATGCGCCGGGGCTCGCGAAGGCGCAGGCGGCGGGGATCGCCGTAGCGGCTGTGGATCACCGGATCTACGGCGGCCGCGAGGCATTCGAGCGCTCAATGCAAATCGTGCTTGAAACGTGGCGGATCGAGTTCGTCTGTCTCGCGGGGTTCATGCGATTGCTGACGCCCTGGTTCATCGACCAATGGCGCGGCCGCATGCTCAACATCCACCCCGCCCTGCTCCCGGCCTATCGCGGCTTGCACACCCATGCGCGAGCGCTCGCCGATGGCGTGAAAATCCACGGCTGCACAGTGCATTTCGTCGTTCCGGAGATGGACGAAGGACCAATCGTCGCCCAGGCCGCCGTGCGTGTGCTCGACGACGACACGCCCGAGACGCTTGGCGCCCGGGTGCTTGCGCAGGAGCATCGGCTTTATCCGCACGCATTGCGGCTTGTCGCCGGCGGCGTGGTTCGGGTTCAGGGCAATCGCGTGCTTGGGGCGCCGACGGACGCCGACGCGACGCTTGTCGCGCCGCCATTTGGACCGACCTGAAGCGAAAAC
>CAZJAY010000023.1:3650-11238 GCA_964543915.1 uncultured Methylocystis sp.
GTCCGACGGAGACAGCCATGACCATTCGCCTTTACGGATTTCGTCCCGCCGGCGGTCTGCCGGACGCGTCGCCCTTCGTCGTCAAGACCATGATCCTGCTGAAAATGGCGGGTCTCGATTATGTGAGCGACGGTTCCGGCTACTCGCGCGCGCCGAAAGGGAAACTCCCCTTCATCGACGACGACGGAACTCTCGTGCCCGACTCGACCTTTATCCGCTTCCATATCGAGGAGCGATACGGATTCGATTTCGACGCGGGACTGACCCCAACACAAAAAGCGATTGGCTGGTGCGCAGAAAAGCTTTGCGAAGAACATCTGTACTGGCTCGTCGCCCGGGCGATGTGGCTGGATGACGCGAATTTCGAACGGGGTCCCTCGAAATGGTTCGATAAATTGCCGGCGCCGGCGAGACCGTTGGCGAAATGGTACATGCGCCGTCGCGTGCGCAACAATCTCTGGAGCCAGGGGATGGGACGCCACGGGGCGGCGGAAGCCGATCGGCTCGGCGTGAAAGACATCGAAGCCCTCGCCGGATTAATCGGAACGCAGGATTTCCTGTTCGGCGATGCGCCGCACGGAGCCGATGCAACGGTGTTCGCTTTCCTCGCCGCGATCATGTCGCCGACCGCCGAAACGGCGATGCGCGACACAGCTATGGCGACGCCGACGCTGGTCGCCTATCGCGACCGCATGATGCGCCGCTTCTTCCCCGATTTCGCCTGAGCGCGCGCCCAAAACAAAAAAGGCCGGGACGACGCCCGGCCTCTCAGGACTCGCGTCTGCGTAATCAGCCGACGATTTCGTTGCCCGAAAAGAACTGGGCGATTTCCATCGCCGCCGTTTCCGGCGCGTCTGATCCGTGGACGGAATTCTCGCCAACATTCAGGGCGAAGGATTTGCGGATCGTTCCCTCGGCGGCGTTGGCCGGGTTGGTCGCGCCCATGACCTCACGGTAGCGCGCGATGGCGTTCTCGCCTTCCAGCACCTGCACCACGACCGGCGCGGCCGACATCTGCTCGACAAGCTCGCCGAAGAACGGTCGCTCGCGGTGCACCGCATAGAAGGTCTCGGCCTGGCCGCGCGTCATGTGGATGCGCTTCTGCGCCACGATCCGCAGACCCGCGCCCTCGATCAGCGCATTGACCTTGCCGGTCAGATTCCGCCGGGTGGCGTCGGGTTTGATGATTGAAAAAGTGCGTTCGATCGCCATCGCAGCGTATCGCCTTTGTTTCTGGGTTTACGGAAAAGACGGGCGCTTATAGACGTGGCGCCGGCGACCCGCAAGCGCGGGGTCCTTTATCGGTAGACCGCCGCAATCTCCATGAAGGCCCGTCCATCGAGACTTGCGCCGCCAACAAGCGCGCCGTCGACATCGGCCACGGCGAGCAGCATGGGCGCATTGTCCGGTTTGACCGAGCCGCCGTAAAGAATGCGAACGCCTGCAGCCGCCTTCTCGCCGAGCCGCGCCGTCAGCCGCGCACGGGCGAAACCATGCATGCGGGCAATATCGTCGGGCGTGGGCGTCAGGCCCGTGCCGATGGCCCACACCGGTTCATAGGCGAGCACGATCGTGTCCGGCGCTGCTTGGGGAATTGACCCGTCAATCTGCGCGCCGACAACCTCAAAGGCGCGACCTGCCTCGCGTTCGGCGCGGGTCTCGCCAACGCAAATGATCGGCGTCAGCCCCGCACGCAGGGCAGCGACGGCGCGCGCCTGCGCATCGGCGCTTGTTTCGCCGTGATCGACGCGCCTTTCGCTATGGCCAACAATGACATAGGCAGCCCCCGCGTCTTTCAGCATTTCGGCCGAGACGTCGCCCGTGTGGGGGCCAGCGGCGGCGGCGTGACAGTCCTGCCCGCCAAGCGCGATTTTATATTTCACGGCGATTTCCGCCGCCACGGCGATCAGCGTCGCGGGCAGGCAGAGCGCGAGATCGACCTGCGCCCGTAACGCGGCGTCATAGGCTTCGCCGATCGCGGCGATTTCGCCGAGCGCAGCTCTGAGCCCGTTCATTTTCCAGTTTCCGGCGACCAGCGGGCGGCGGTTCATGGCGTCTCCATAGATCCGGCGTTCTCCTATAGGCCGGGACGCGCCCGCGCGAAACTGTTCCGGTCGCTATCGGACCCGGCGACGGGGATCGTCATGGACATGTCATACATTTCGATTTATCTGGAAATATGGAAATTGAAGCAGCCCTGATGAGTCTCGCGGCGCTAGCGCAGCCGACCCGCCTCGAGGCGTTCCGTCTACTCGTGCGCCACGAACCGGCCGGGCTCGCGGCGGGCGATCTCGCCCGCGCTCTCGCGGTGCCGCAGAATACGCTTTCCGCCCATCTGAATGTGCTTGCCCACAGCGAATTGGTCGTGGCCAGGCGAAAGGGACGCAGCGTCGTCTATCGCGCCAACATTACGCGCGCGCGGACGCTGGCGGATTTTCTGGTCGAGGATTGCTGCGCCGGCGCCGGTTGTGCGGCGGCGTCGCCCGGTTTGTGCGTGGAGACGGCGAAATGACGGAACGCGTCTACAATGTTCTATTTCTTTGCACGGGAAACAGCGCCCGCTCGATTCTGGCGGAATCGATACTGAAACGGGACGGCGGCGGCAGGTTCAACGCCTTTTCCGCCGGGAGCCAGCCAAAAGGGGCCGTCAATCCCTACGCGCTCACGACCCTCGAAAGTTTCGGCTATCCAGCGACAGGGTTCCGTTCGAAAAGCTGGGCGGAATTCGCGGAGCCGGACGCGTCGCGCATGGATTTCGTTTTTACGGTCTGCGACAGCGCCGCAGGCGAAACATGCCCCGTGTGGCCGGGTCAGCCCATGACGGCGCATTGGGGCATTGAAGACCCCGCCGCCGAAACCGGCGGCGACATCGACAGGCAGCGGGCTTTCGCAACCGCCTTCCGCTATCTGCGCAACCGCATCGATCAGTTTCGCGCCATTCCCCTGCACCGTCTCGATCGCCTCGCGCTCGGCGCACGACTCAGGGAGATCGGTGAACAGGAAGGCGCAACCGGCAAAATCGCGAAGGCGGAGCAATAGCCCCAATGAATAATTTCGAACGCTATCTATCCGTTTGGGTCGGCCTGTGCATCGTCATCGGCATCGTGCTCGGGCATCTTGCGCCTGGTTTTTTTCAGGTGATCGGCGGGCTTGAAGTCGCAAAGGTCAATCTGCCCGTCGCCGTGCTGATCTGGTTGATGATCATTCCGATGCTCATGAAGATCGATTTCGCCGCCATGCGCCGGATCGGCGAGAGCTGGCGCGGCATCAGCGTCACGCTTTTCGTGAATTGGGCGGTGAAGCCCTTCTCCATGGCCGCGCTCGGCTGGTTTTTCGTCGGTCATATTTTCCGGCCATGGCTACCTGCGGATCAAATCGCCTCCTACATCGCGGGACTGATCCTGCTCGCGGCGGCCCCTTGCACGGCCATGGTGTTCGTCTGGTCTAATCTGACAAAGGGCGAGCCTCATTTCACCCTGAGTCAGGTGGCGCTCAACGACTCGATCATGGTTTTCGCTTTTGCGCCGCTGGTCGCATTTCTTCTCGGTCTCTCGGCGGTCACCGTGCCATGGGACACGCTGCTGCTGTCGGTCGCCCTCTACATCGTCGTCCCCGTCATTGTTGCGCAGGCAGCGCGCCGGCAATTGCTCGCGCAGGGCGGCGAGGCGCTGCTGAATCGCGCCCTCGCGAAAATTGGTCCGATGTCGCTCATGTCGTTGCTCGCGACCCTCGTTTTGTTGTTCGGCTTTCAGGGCGAGCAGATCGTTCGCCAGCCGGCGATCATCGCCATGCTGGCGATCCCGATCCTGATCCAGGTCTATTTCAACGCCGGGCTTGCCTATCTGCTCAATCGGGCGGCAGGCGAGAAACATTGTGTCGCCGGCCCCTCCGCCCTGATCGGTGCGAGCAATTTCTTTGAACTGGCGGTCGCCGCCGCGATCAGCCTGTTCGGGTTCGAGTCCGGCGCGGCGCTGGCGACGGTCGTCGGCGTGCTGATCGAAGTGCCGGTGATGCTCAGTGTCGTATGGATCGTCAACGCCAGCAAGGATTGGTACGAAACCGGCGCGGCGGCCGGCGACGCGCGCCGCCCCTGACCCTGACGGGGGCTTTCGATGTCCCGCGCCGCCGGGACGATGCGGGCGCGAGCCATCGGTCTCATCGAACCGGCTTTGCGCCGGCCGGGCCGCCGTATTCCGATTGGCTTCCGGGGGCGACGGCTTTCGCCTGAGCGGGCTCCGGGTCGGTGGGCGACCCACCGCCTCAAGACTTTCGCAAGCGGGTCCGGTCGATTTCGCCTGAAGGAACACGGGCGCGACGGCAAACCCCGAAACAGCCGATCCGCCACGCGTTGTCCGACAAAGCCCGGAAAGCGAGCCCGTCGCCAGAGGCGATGCGGCTCATTGCCACAATCGCCGCCCCTCCCTATAGTCCGCGCCAATTCGACCGGCGTCGCCCGGACGACAAGGTTAAACCCTGAAGGAACAAGGAAGCTCCGGGCATGTTGGAAGGACTGCGCGTCGTATCGCAGAACTGGGTCGGCCGCGCCGTCATGGCGCTGGTGATGGGCGTGACAGTCATCAGTTTCGCAGTCTGGGGCGTCGGCGACGTATTCCGGGGCCTGACGGCCCAACGGCTCGCCAGGGTCGGATCCGGCGAGGTGACGGTCGACGCCTTCCGCAGCGCGTATCAGACGGAACTCCAGCGGATCCAGCAACGGCTGCGTCGCGCCGTCACAAATGAGGAGGCGCGCCAGGCCGGTCTTCACCAGCAGGTGCTTGAGCGGATGATCTCCGAAACCGCACTGGACCAGAAAATCCATGCCCTCGGTCTCGCCGCGAGCGACGACACGACCCAAAAAATGCTCGCCGCCGAAAAGGTTTTCCAGGGGCCGGACGGCAAGTTCAGCCCGGAAATCCTGAAACAGGTGGCGTCAAACGCCGGCTTCACCGAGCGCGGCTTTGTCGCGGCCCAAAAGGCGGCCTATCTCCGCAAGCTTATGACAGATGTCGTCATCACCGGCGTCGAACCGCCAAAAATGATGATTGAGGCGATCCATCGCTTCCGTAATGAAACGCGCACCATCGATTATTTCATTCTGCCACTGTCAGCGGCGCCGGCGGGCGCGGCGCCCTCCGAAGAAGAGATGAAGAAATATTTCGTCGAACGCGAACAGGCGTTCCGCGCCAAGGAATATCGGAAACTGACGGCGCTTGAAGTCAGCCCGGCAAGCCTCGCGAAGCCCGCCGCGGTCGCGCCCGAGGACGTCCGCAAGCTCTACGAGGAAGTTAAAACAAAACGTTTCGGCGCGCCGGAGAAGCGCGACGTGCGTCAGATCGTGCTGAAAACCGAAAAAGAAGCCGCGGATGTCCTCGAAAAGCTGCGCGCCGGCAAGGATATTGATGCGCTCGCCGTCGAAATGAAACTTAATCCTAAGGACGTGAATCTCGGTCTTATCGAACAGCGGGACATTGGCGACCCGAAGGTGGGCGCGGCGGTTTTCGCACTCGCGCAGCCAGGCCTCGCCGAACCGGTCAAAACGGCTTTCGGAACAGTCATTTCGCAGGTCAAATCGATCACCCCGCCAGTCTACACGAAAACCTTCGACCAGGCGGAAGCCGAACTGCGGGCGGAAATCGCCGCACAAAAGGCGTCGCCCGACATTCGTCGGCTACACGATCTCATCGAGGACCAGAGAGCCGGCGGCAAGCCGCTTGCGGAGGCGGCGAAGGCGGCGGGCCTTGCCGTGCGCACAATCGAGAGCGTCGACAGCGTCGGCCTCGACCGTGATGGCAAGGCTGTGTCGAATTTGCCTGCGGGCAGCGACCTGCTCAAGGCCGCCTTCGCATCGGACGTCGGCGTCGATAACGACACGGTCGCGACCCGTGATGGCGGCTATGTCTGGTTCGAGGTCAATGCAATCGAACCCGCGCGTCAGAAAACATTCGAAGAGGTGAAATCCGCCGTGGCCGAAGCCATGCGCGCGGAAGCCGCACAGAAGGCGCTCACGACGAAGGCTGACGAGATCGCGAAAAAAATCCGGGAAGGCCAACCGATCGAGGAAGCCGCCAGGGCTTCCGGCGTCGAACTGAAACGTGCGACGGATGTGCGGCGGGCCGATCGACCGGAGTTCCGCACCAACGCGATCGTCGCTTTCTTCGATGCGCCGCCGCGCGGCGCCGGCTCCGTGCAGACAGACGACGGTCGCCTCGTGTTTTTCGTGAAGGATTCGACCGCGCCAGCCTTTGATCCGACATCGATCGAAGCGAAAACAATCGCCGAACAGCTCAAGCCGGCGCTGAACAACGATCTTCTCGAGCAATATATCGGCGGCCTGGAAAGGGCGCTCGGCGTCGACATCAACCAGAAGCTTCTGGAAACGGCGACAGGGGCGGACAAGGAACAGTGAGCGCCCCTATTTTCGAGCCGTCCTTCGCCGATTTTGTCGCCGACTACGACTCGGGTCGCGCGCGCCCCGTCGTGACGCGTCTCGTCGCGGACCTCGAAACGCCGGTCTCCGCCTATCTGAAACTGTCGCGCGCGCGGCGCGGCGCGGCTTTTCTGCTCGAGTCGGTCGAAGGCGGCGCCGCGCGCGGGCGCTATTCGATGATTGGCCTCGATCCTGACGCGATTTTCCGCGTCGTCGGGGATCGGGCCGAAATCAACCGCGACGCGCTCAACGACGCCGACGCCTTCGCGCCCTGCCCGGAAGCGCCGCTCGTCGCGCTCAGAGGCCTCATCGCCGAATCCGCGATGGCGCTTGATCCAGGCCTGCCGCCCATGTCAGCCGGGGTATTCGGCTATCTCGGCTACGATATGGTCCGTCAGATGGAGCGCCTCGGGCCCGCGAAAGCGGATCATTCCGGCGCGCCCGATGCGTTGCTCGTCCGCCCGACGGTCATGGTGGTTTTCGACACCGTGCGCGATGAAGTCTCGATCGTCACGCCCGTGCGGCCCCGGCCCGGCGTCACCGCCCGCGAGGCCTACGACTTAGCGACCGCCCGGCTGGATCGCATCGTCGCGACGCTCGATGCGCCGCTCGACCACCGCGAAACCGGCGATAGCGCGGCGCTGGTCGCAAGCGAGCCGGTTTCGAATACGCCCACGGCGCGCTTTCTCGAAATGGTCGAACGCGCGAAGGCCTATATCCGCGCCGGCGATATTTTTCAGGTTGTGCTGTCGCAGCGCTTCACGGCGCCCTTCACGCTGCCCGCTTTCGCGCTCTATCGTGCGCTCCGCAGGGTCAACCCGGCGCCGTTCCTCTGTTTCCTCGATTTCGGCGATTTCCAGATTGTGTGCTCCAGTCCCGAAATCCTCGTGCGCGTCGCCGATGGCAAGGTCACGATCCGGCCGATCGCCGGCACCCGCTGGCGCAGCGACATCAAGGACGAGGACGAACGCCTCGCCGCAGATCTTCTCGCCGACGAGAAGGAACGCGCCGAACATCTGATGCTGCTCGATCTGGGACGCAACGATGTTGGACGCGTCGCCACAACCGGCACGGTTCGTGTAACGGACAGTTTCTCAATCGAGCGATACAGCCATGTGATGCATATTGTCTCGAACGTCGAAGGCGAACTCGACGCACGTT
>CAZJAY010000024.1:0-5635 GCA_964543915.1 uncultured Methylocystis sp.
CTGCTGACCGCATGGAACTAAGGCGGGATAAGCCCGGTCGCCTTTCTTTCGCTGCTGAAGGCGGCGATCGCGCTGCACACATTTCTTGTCGGGATGATCAAGGCGCCCTTTATGGCGCTTGTCATCGGGCTGATCGCCTCGATGGACGGCCTCGCCACAAAAGGGTCGGCGGAGTCGCTCGGGCGTCAGGTGACCGCCTCCGTCGTCAAATCGATCTTCATGGTGTTTGTGCTTGACGTCTTTTTCGCCATCTTCTTCGCTGCGATAGACTACTGACCGATCAATGAGCCTTTTCGAGAGCCCCCCCGCCCCGCCGCCTGCCGCGCCGCCAGAAACGGTGATCTCCGTTCGTGATCTTGTCGTGGGCTTTGGCGATCGCCTGGTGATGAATGGGCTGGACCTCGACGTGTATCGCGGCGAGGTGCTCGGCTTTGTTGGCGGCTCGGGTCAGGGCAAATCCGTATTGATGCGCGCCATTCTCGGGCTGACGCCGATCCGGCGCGGTCGCATTCACATTTTCGGACAGGATCGTGACGCCTTGCCGCCGGCGCAACGCAAGGCGCTCGAGCAGCGCTGGGGGGTGCTCTTCCAGAATGGCGCACTTTTTTCGGGCCTGACCGTCAAACAGAATATCCAGATGCCGATGCGTGAGTCCCGGGACCTGTCCCAGCGGCTGATGGATGAGCTCGCCATGCTGAAAATCGAGCTTGTGGGCCTGAAAGCCGACGCGGCGGACAAATTTCCGTCGGAATTGTCAGGCGGTATGGTCAAGCGCGCGGCGCTTGCCCGCGCGCTGGCGCTCGACCCTGAACTTGTTTTTCTTGACGAGCCCACCTCGGGGCTGGACCCGATCGGCGCCGCCGATTTTGATGAATTGATCGGCACCCTCCAGAAAACGCTCGGCCTGACGGTATTCATGGTGACCCACGATCTCGATAGCCTTTATTCGATCTGCGACAGAGTCGCCGCGCTGGCCGATGGCAAGGTGATCGCCGCAGGGCCGCTCGAGAAGCTGCTGGTGTCGCCGCACCCGTGGCTGCTGGCGTATTATCACGTCGTGAGGGGCGGACGGATGACGGTTGTGACGGCGCCTTCGGTCGACCGCGGCAGGGACGCCTGATGGAAACTCGCGCCAATTACGCGCTTATCGGCGCCTTTACGCTCGCCATTCTCTTCGCGGCTTTCGGGTTCGTCTTCTGGTTCTCCGGACCGAGCAAGGTGGGTCGCCACAAAATTTACCAGATCGAATTTCCGGGGGCCGTCACCGGGCTCGCCGCAGGATCGTCGGTCCTGTTCAATGGCCTGAAGGTTGGCGAGGTGACGCGTCTTCAGATCTCGCGCGAGGATCCGAGCCGGGTCGATGTGCTGGTGAGCGTTGACGATCGCACTCCGGTCAAGACCAACACCAAGGCCCGGCTTGAAACGCGCGGTTTTACCGGCGTCGCAGATCTCCTGCTTGTCGGCGGCACGCGCGGCGCGCCCGAGCTGACCGTCTCCGAGGGCAAGGAATTTCCCGAGATTCAGGCCGAGCGGTCGGATATGCAGAATCTTATGGGCAATGCGCAGCAATTGTCCACAAAGGCGGCCGAGGTGCTGCTCAAATTCGACCGCTTTCTCGATCAGAACGCGGAGCCGCTCGGCGAAACGATCAAAAACGCCCGCAACTTCTCCAAGGCGCTTTCCGATAATTCGCAGAATGTCTCCAATACGCTTCAGGACGTCGCGGAAATCGCCCGGCAGATGAAGCCGGTTGTCGCCCGGCTTGATCGCTTCCTCGCCACGGGCGAACAGTCGCTGAAAGCGATCGATCCGGCCAAGCTGAAGCGGATCACCTCGGATATGGCTTCTCTCGCCGCCAATCTCGACAAATTTTCCGCGAGCGGCCTGAAACAATATGAAGCGCTCGCCATCGATGGTCGAAAAGCGATCAATACGCTCGATCGGACGCTACGGTCGATCGAGCGCGATCCGTCGCAATTCATATTTGGCCCTTCTCAGGCGCAGACGACGCCGGAATACAAGGCGCCTTGACCGGAAACGTCTGTCGTCGGACGCGTTTCGCTTCCGGCCGGCGACGCGTCAGCCGGTGTTGCGCAGTCCAGCCGCGACACCATTGATCGACATCAATATTCCTTCGCGGATTTCTTCATCGGTCTTGCCGGCGCGATAGCGGCGGATCAACTCGACCTGAAGATAGTTCAGCGGCGCGATATAGGGGAACCGGTGGCGGATCGAGCGCGCCAGCGTCGGATTGTCGGCGAGTCGCTCCCGCGTGCCGAAAATCAATTCGAGCGCGTCAATGGCCAGTTCGTGCTCCTGCGCAATCATGGCGAAGATCCGCTCGGCCAGCGCCCGATCCTCGACGAGCCCGGCATATTGGCGCGCGATAGAAAGGTCGGTCTTGGAGAGGATCATATCGATATTTGACAGCATTGAACGGAAGAAAGGCCATTCGGCTCCCATCCGGCGCAATAATTCAAGCCGCTGTCGTCGGTCGCCGCCTTCGAGATAACGCGCGATGCCGGAGCCGAAGCCGAACCATCCCGGCAGGGCGACGCGCGACTGCGCCCATGAGAAACTCCATGGAATCGCGCGCAAATCCTCGATCCGTCGCGACGGTTTGCGGGAGGCCGGACGCGAACCGATGTTGAGCGCAGCGATTTCCGAAATCGGCGTCGAACCGAAGAAGTAATCGACAAAGCCCTCTGTGCCGTAAACGAGGCTGCGATAGGCCGCCATGCTGGCTTGAGAAAGTTCCGCCGCCGCTTCAAGAAACGCTTCGGGCGGGGCCTTGTGCTGGGAGAGCAATGTGGCTTCCAGCGTCGCCGCGACGAGAAGTTCGAGATTGACGCGGCCGATCTGGGGATTGGCGTATTTCGAGGCAATGACCTCGCCTTGTTCGGTCAGTCGAATCTGCCCGTTCACCGTACCGGGCGGCTGCGCCAGAATCGCGTCATAGCTGGGGCCGCCGCCGCGCCCGACCGTTCCGCCGCGTCCGTGGAAAAGACGCATTGTCACATTGGGCATAGAGGCGAAAAACTCGGCGAGCGCGGTGGAGGCGCGATACAGCTCCCAGATGCTTGTGAAGACGCCGCCGTCCTTGTTGCTGTCCGAATAGCCGAGCATGATATCCTGCTGACCGCCAGAATTGGCGATGAGTTTCAGGACGCCCGGCAACGCATAGAATTCGCGCATGATCGGCGCGGCGTTGCGTAAATCCTCAATCGTCTCGAACAGCGGGACAACGATCAGATCGGCCGCCGCGACATCCGCGTCGCGCGGGTCGAGCGTGCTGCGCATCAACCCGCACTCTTTCTGGAGCACGAGAACTTCGAGCAGGTCGCTGACGGTCTCGGTGTGACTGACGATGTAGTGACGGATCGCCTCGTCGCCATAGAGCCGCCGCATCTCCGCCGCCCGTTCGACGATCGCGAGTTCGCTCGTCGCTTCCGCGCTATAGACATGATCGCGGAGTCGGATCGGACGCGGGTCCGCCAGAAGTTGCAGCAGCAATTTTTGTTTTTCGATTTCGGTCAGCGCTGCGTAATCGTCGGCGATGCGCGCTGCGGCGAGTAGTTCCGCAAGCGTCTCTTCGTGGCGGTCGGAGCTTTGGCGCAGATCGAGCGTAGCGAGGTGGAAGCCGAAGACTTCGACGGCGCGAATGAGCGGTTCGAGCCGCTGCGAGGCGATCACGTCGCTGTGATGCATGCGCAAGGACTCGTCGATGGTGACGAGATCGGCCAGCAGAGCCCATGAATTGGCGTAAGGTTCGCCGGGCGCAATGGCGTGCCGCACCGCCTGTCCGCCAGTGAGCTTTTCGAGCGTGCCGGCGAGACGAGAATAGACCCCGATGAGCGCGCGGCGATAGGGCTCGTCGTCGCGATGCGGATTATCGTCGCCTGATCGAGCCGCCAGTTCCTCAAGCGCGCGCGTCGCGCCGGCGTAGCGGCGTGAGATCGAGAGTTCGGCCCCAAGCTCATGAACCTCGACGAGATAGTAGCGCAGGGCCGTTTCGCATTGCATGCGCATGGCGGTCGAAAGAGACTCCGCCGTCACGTTCGGATTGCCGTCGCGGTCGCCGCCGACCCATGCGCCCATGCGCAGGAAGGGCGGGACGCGCAGCCCATCGAGCCGCGTTTCGATTTCGGCGTAGAGTTTGGGAATCTCCCGCAGAAACGTCGCGCGATAGTAGCTGAGCGAGTTTTCGATTTCATCTCGCACCGTCAGGCGTGTTCTGCGCAACAGTTGGGTTTGCCAGAGCTGCGACACGCGGGCGCGTAGCTGCATTTCGTTACGCGCGAGGGCCGCTTTCCCCCGGAGGCGCCCGCGCTCTTCGAGCAATTTGAAGATAGCATGTTCGGCGTCGAGCAGGCTCTTCCGGCGGACTTCTGTTGGATGGGCGGTGAGGACCGGCGAGATCCAGCCGCGCGCCAGCGCGGCCGCGATGCGGCCGGCGCCGACCGCCGCTTTGCGCAGATGAACGAAAGTGCGCGCGAGACTGGGCTCATCGGCCGCCGGAGCCGCCGCGATCGCCTGCGCACGCGCGCGCGCCTGAACCGGATGCAGGTCCTCGGCGATATTGGCGAGGTGCGAGAAATAGCTGAACGCCCGGATCACGGCGCCGGCCTCGCGCGCCGTCAGCGCGCGCAGCAGCGCATCGAGTTTCGCAGCCGCTTCCGCATCTCCGTTGCGGCTGGCGGCGACGGAAAGCCGACGGATCGTCTCAATGCGTTCGAACGCCTCGACCCCTTCGTTTTCGCGCACCGCTTCGCCCAGAAGCCGTCCGAGCAGCCGGATATCCTCAGACAGGGAATTTTCGCCTGTCCCTTTCGCGGCGTCGTCCTGCGGCGCGGGATCCCGCCCCGGTCGCGTGGTTTCGGGCGGCTGTCCGTCGATCGTCATGCTGTTGTCGAGCCCCTTGGCGGCGCCACCTCGCGCACGGTTTCCTCGCACCCTATAGCAGGCCCCGGGCCAGTTTTCGAAACGGTCCGGAAACACGCGGCCGCGCAGGGGCGGAAACCGCCGACGGGCCCCTTGTTCGCAACGGCCGCCCCGCCTATAGACCTTTGCGGCGGCATAATATCATCCCGCGCGAAATCGCGGACAGCACGGTCAGGACATGCTCGGCTCGCTCACCCTTGAAACATGGGAAATCGCCCTTTTCGCCGGGCTCGGCGTCTTGTTCGCCGGCGGCCTGCTGGTCATCGCGCGCTGGTCGCAAACGCGGCCCGCCCTGCTCGCCGCCTACGCCCTGATCGCCGTTTCGTTTCTTTACGTCGGCTTTGCCGGCCGTGCGGAAGAGTCCGGCGCATGGGTTGGTTTTGAAATGACCGGCGTCGCATTCTTCGGCACGCTCGCCGGACTCGGGATCATCAGATCGCCGTGGTTCGTTGTCGCTGGTCTTGCCCTGCATCCGGTCTGGGCGCTGTACATTCATTATTATGGGGCCGGCCGTGATTTCGCGCCGGCGCCTTTTGTCTGGGCGACCGCAGGCTTCGACGCCGCTGCTGCGCTGGTAGTCGCCTTCCTCGTCCTTCGCCAGCAAAACACGGCCGACGCGCCGGCGCCGGACGCAAAGGCGTCACGGACGCGCGGCCGCAAGGGGACTGGAGTTCAGACGTGTGCTCTTCCGATC
>CAZJAY010000024.1:5645-11107 GCA_964543915.1 uncultured Methylocystis sp.
ATGAACGCGCCAGCAGATGTTACGCTTCGCCACGACTGGACGGTCGACGAAATCGTCGCCATCCATGATCAGCCGCTGCTCGACCTCATCGCCCGCGCCGGCGCTGTCCATCGCCGCCATCATGACGTCAGCGACGTTCAAAAAGCCGCGCTGCTTTCGATCAAGACTGGCGGCTGTCCGGAGGATTGCTCCTATTGCCCGCAGTCGGCCCATCATCGAGAGGTCAAACTCGATCGGGTCGACCTCATGGAGCCAACGGAAGTCCTCGCCGCCGCCAGAACGGCGCGGGAAGCAGGGGCCGACAGGTTTTGCATGGGCGCGGCGTGGCGCTCGGCGCCAAAGGATGCGCGGTTCGACGCCGTTATCGAGATGGTGCGCGGCGTGCGCGCGCTCGGCATGGAGGCGTGCGTCACCCTCGGCATGGTGACGCCAGACCAGGCGCGCCAGCTCGCGGACGCCGGCCTGACCGCCTACAACCACAATCTCGACACCGGGCCCGACTTCTACGGCGACATTATATCGACGCGCACCTATCAGGATCGCCTCGATACGCTCATGGCGGTCCGCGGGGCTGGCCTTGAAATGTGTTGCGGCGGAATCATCGGCATGGGGGAAAGCGTGCGTGATCGCGCGGCCATGCTGCAGGTGCTCGCCGGCTTCGACCCACACCCCGAGAGCGTGCCGATCAACACGCTGGTGGCGGTTGAGGGCACGCCGCTCGCCGACCGCGACACAGTCGATTCGCTCGATCTCCTGCGGATGATCGCGACAACGCGGATTGTCATTCCGAAAGCGCGAGTTCGTCTGTCGGCCGGTCGCTCGTTTCTTTCAAGGGAAGCGCAGATCCTGTGTCTTGTCGCCGGCGCCAATTCGATTTTCTACGGCGACAAGCTGCTCACGACGGCCAACGCCGACGAGAATGAGGACGATGCGCTGTTTTCGGCGCTCGCGGCGCGGGTCGATAACAGGCCGGCGGCGTCCTGACTCTAAATGCGGTGGAGGCGTCGGCGCAATGAATGGGAAATTCATGCTCGCCGGCGTGATGGGCTGGCCGGTTTCTCATTCGCGCTCGCCCAAAATCCATAACTTCTGGCTCGCGGCGCATGAGATCGCCGGGAGCTATGTTCCGCTCGCCGTCGCGCCGGAAAATCTTGCGCAGGCCCTGCGCGCCCTGCCGGCTCTGGGATTTTCGGGCTGCAATCTGACTATCCCGCACAAGGAGGCGGCGCTGTCCCTGCTCGATGTCGTCGAGCCGGCGGCGCGCGCAATTGGCGCGGTGAATTGCGTCGTGGTTGGTTCCGGCGGCGAACTGATTGGCCGAAATTACGACGCTTTCGGTTTCGTCGCCGCGCTTCGTGAGACGGCGCCGGATTGGCGCGCGGTCTCCGGACCCGCCGTTGTTATCGGCGCGGGCGGCGCGTCGCGCGCGATCGTTTATGGATTGCTGGACGCGGGCGCGCCCGGGATCCGGTTATTCAACCGCACATTGGCGCGCGCCGAGGCCATCGCCCGGGATTTCGGTCCGCGAGTCTCGGCCCTTCCCTGGGCGGACCGTCATGCGGCGCTCGCGGATGCGGCTTTGCTCGTGAACGCCACCAGTCAGGGCATGATCGGCAATCCGCCGCTTGATCTGTCGCTCGACGCATTGCCCGCGACCGCGACGGTCACGGATATCGTCTACTCACCGCTGGAAACGCCGCTTTTGGCCGCTGCCCGCCAAAGGGGCGCGACTGTCGTGGACGGGCTGGGCATGCTCCTGCATCAGGCGCGCCCCGCTTTTCGCGACTGGACCGGCGTCATGCCGGAAGCGACGTCGGCCCTGCGCGCGATGATCGTCGAGACCCTGCGCTAGCGGGCGCGGCGACCGCTTGGCGCGCTCTGCCACGATTCGCGACCCCGATACCGCCAACCGCGAGTTCGAAAAACTCACGAAGCTGCTGGTTAAGACGATCAAGTCGGCTAATCGCGAAACGGGTTTGCAGCTCGATCGCTTCTTCGATGCGTCGCGTTTCCGCGAGATCGCCGCTATGCGCGATCAAAGCCTGCAGGCTTTCATCCCAGTATTCGATCGTTTTCGCGAGCCAGACGCCGGGATCGACGCCGACCTGCGCCGCAAATCCGAAAGCATCGGCCGGAGTCGAAGCGGGCGCCGCTTCGACGATCGCCGGCGGTGCGGCCTTTGCGACCGTTTCTTCCACCACCGGCGGCTGGGTCAGGGGAGCGTCCGGGTGGTTCGGGTTTTCTTCGTCCGTCATCGTCGGTTGCTCCTGTGCGTGTGGCGGTCAGCTTTTGCTGGTGGTCGCCTTCTGGAAAGCCGTGCTCAACTCTTTGGTCTGCTCCTGAAAGGCTGAAAACTGGGTTTTCAGGAACTCGGACTGGAGCTGGAAAACTTCTTGGGGATCCTTCGCGTGAACGAGTTTCTGCGCGAGATCGAAGGCGGCGTTGACATTGGCTTCCGCATAGGAGAGGGCTTTTGACCCGAAGTCCTTTGCGCCGGGCGGCGCAATGGGAAGATCCCCTGTCGAAACAATCGCCTTGTGCGCTGCGCCCGCGAAACCTTCGAAGGCCTTGCGAGCCTGTTCGACGCTCTTTTCGGCGAAGTCGCGCACTTCGTTGGGCACCTGATAAATCGGATCGGCCATGCTCTGTTCCCTTTGTTTCTCTGCCCCTGACAGAAAAATACTGATCCGGTCGTCCAATCGGCGACCGCTCCTGAGGAGTTCGAAATTTTTCTTGTCTACAAATTCCATTTGCCGGAACCTTCGGCGCCATGCAACCTCAGGCAAGACAGACATAGGCGAAAAATTGATGCGCTGCAACATAATTTGGTGCGGCGCGGCAATGCGTCGCCCCCGTGTCCCCGTTCGAGATGCGCCGCGACAAAAATCCGGGATATCTGCGCAGGCGCCATGGACCGTGGAAACCGGAATGATTACGTTTGCGCCGAAATGTTAAATATCATCCGGCCGCGTCGCGTTGAGGGGCGGCCAATTTTTTCAGGTGGGCGGCATGGGGCGCCCGCCGGAAGGTCGGCGAGGGCGGGAAGGCGGGCGTCAATCGCGTGAGCGCGCAACTGGAGGATCTCGCGGCCGAATGGATCGGCGCCGATGCGGCATTCTCCGCGCTCGACGCATCGGGCGCGCCCGTGTTCGCCGCGACCATCGATCCGCTGCGTATCGTCTACCTCAATGAGCCAGCGCGCGCGGCGTTTGGCTGCGCGGAAGCAGCCGGGGCCACGCTTTTCGATACGACCCGTCCCGGCGGATCTCGCCTCGTGGATCTCGCCAAGAGCATGCTCCGGGAAGGCGCGGCGCCAGGGCCCCGGATTGAGCGGATCGAATTGCTCGTCGATGGCGCGCCCCATAACGTCGCCTTGCTTTGTCGCCGCATGTCGGAGACGTGCGGCCCTTCGCTCTTCGTTTTTTCAGGGCTCGGCCTGCGTGGCGTGACCGGCGCGCGGGAAGCGTCTCCGCCCGCATCGCCGGATGCGGCGACGCTGGCGCTACGGGCTGGTCTTGTCATGCGTTGTGGCGGCGAAACCGCGCGCTTCCTGTGGAAGACGGACGCGAACGGACGTTTCGTCGCCTATTCGTCGCCGCTTGCAGAGCCAGGCGCACCGGCGTCTGAACCTTTTCTGGGCCGCACGGCGGGGGAACTTGCGCAGGCGCATGGTCTTGATCCCGCCTTTGCGGCCGCCTTCGAACGCAAAAGCTGCATCGCGCGCGAAACCTCGTGGCGCGACACAGCGGTGGACTGGCCGCTGTTCGACGCGTCAGGACGTTTGATCGGTCAGGTCCCGGCCATGCTCGGCGCCCTGCGTGAAGAGAGCGTCGATCACGCGTTCGTGGGCTATAATGGTTACGGCGTTATGCGGCTGGACGCCGCCCGCGAGTTGAATGCGCCGATAACACCTGCCGCCGGCGGGGCTGCGTCCGACGCCTTTCAGGCCGCGAATGTCGTGCGTCTGCGCCCGCCGCCACCGCCGCGCCGCGACGCGTTGAGGCCAGAGCCGCCGCCCGAGGCGCAGGCGTCCAGAGAAGCGGCGACTTCGCTGACGGCCAACGAACAGTCGGCCTTCGACGAAATCGCCCGAACGCTCGGCGGCGCGATCGACCCCCCGGCATCGACAAGAACAGAGGAAGGCGTCCCGTCGTCCGCACCGATGGAAGCGCCGGAGTCTGCCGGTTCCCGGGCTGTCGCGGCGACGCTCGATCTGTTGCCGCTGCCCGTTCTTGTCGCGCGCGGGTCGCAGGCGCTTTTTGTCAATCGCGCCTTGCTGGCCATGCTTGGCTGCGCGGATCGCGTCGCATTCGATGCGCGCGGCGGTCTCGCTACGTTTTTCCTGCCCGCCGCAAGCTGGGTCGACGACCACGCGCTTACTGACGTCGCGGGCGTCGGGGGCGATGTGCGGGTCGAGGCCATCGACTGGGACGGCGCGCCGGCGACGATGATCGCCATCTTGCGTGGGCGTCGGGATAGTGCGGATACGGATCTGGTCCCGGACGGAGAAGAGAGCCGCAACGCGATCGCGAAGTTGCGCGCCGATAATGCGACGCTGCGGGCAGTGGTCGATACTCTCGACGGCGCCGTCGCCGTCATCGGCGAAGACGGCCGCATCGCCAGCGCCAGCGTCGGCTTCTCGACGCTTTTCGAGGCGGAACGCGGCGAAACGGACGGCCTGTCCCTGCTTTCCCTCTTCGTGACGGAAGATGCGCCGGGAATCGCGGCAGCCCTCGCGCGCGCCCGACCTGGAGAGAGCGAAACAGTTCATGTGACCACGCGCGTCGGGCGGCGCCCGCTTGAGGCGATGATCGGCCGTCTGTCCGTCGCTGAAAAGCGTCTGTTCATGCGGTTGCGTGCGCCTGCCGTTACCGCCGACGATGTCGGGGCCGAAATCGAGGCCGCGCGCCGCGCAGCGGAAGCGGCCAGCGCGGCGAAATCTGATTTTCTCGCGCGCATCGGTCATGAAATCCGAACGCCGCTGAATGCAATCATCGGTTTCGCCGAAGTCATGATGGAGGAGCGGCTCGGACCAATTGGACAGGCGCGTTACAAGGATTATCTGCGCGACATGCGTGCGTCGGGCGCACATGTGTTGTCGCTGGTGAACGATCTGCTCGATTTGTCGAAAATCGAAGCTGGCAAGATGCAACTTGATTTCGTTGAGGTCGACGTCAACGCAGTGATCGCGGAATGCGTGTCGATCATGCAGACCCAAGCCAACCGCGAACGCGTTGTGATCCGCCAGGCCCTCGCTACATCCACGCCACGCATACAGGCGGACCTTCGCGCCCTGCGTCAGATTCTGCTCAATCTCCTTTCCAACGCCGTGAAGTTCAACCAACCCGGCGGACAGATTATTGTTTCAACCGGCGCCTCCGATGCGGGATGTGTGGTGATCCGGGTCAAGGACACCGGCATCGGCATGACCGAAGCTGAAATTCAGTCGGCGCTCGAACCCT
>CAZJAY010000025.1:0-10702 GCA_964543915.1 uncultured Methylocystis sp.
GTTGTGCGCAGCCTTTGGTTAGATGCCACGCAGCGTGTAATAGGAATCGATCAGGACTTTCGATACTATGGCGGCGGCGCGCTGGGGTCCCATCGTCTTCGAAAAGAACACCAGAACATTCGCGGCCGATGCGAGATAACCGATCGCATCGATCAATATCGGGTTCATGCCTGAAGCCATCAGCGAATTCCCGTCGAGGACGCGGCGCGCCGCAACATGCCGACCGTCAGCCGCGATTCGCCGCTTCGCGCGCCCGAAGCCCGAGCGCGACGAGCGCCGTTCGCGCCTCGCCCGGACTGCGGACACGTTGCGGGAACATCACGCGCGCCGTTGCATCGCCATTGATCATGTCGAGCCCCTCGGGATCTACGCCGCTCGCGCGCCATGCGCCAGGCCCGGCGCCTACGAGCCGTTCCGCATAGAGCGCAAGGGCGTCGGCGTGATCGGCGTTCATATGATCGAGGATTCCCTCTTCCGCATCCATCAGTTCGGCGGCGTCCGCGACATCAAGCAAAAGTCGCGACGCTTCGAAATCGGCCGCCCGGGCGAAACCGCCGTTAAGATGCGCCGCCTCAATCTCTGCGCGCCAGAAAGAGAAATCCGGGAAGTCCGCATAGAGCGCCGCTTTCGGGTTACGACGCAGAAAACGTTCGCGAATCCGGGCTTCCGGGCAACGCTCGGCCCGCGCAACGAGCGTCAGTCGCGGATGCGCCAGCGGATCGCCGCGCCCGCCCTGCGTGAGAAGCAGGGAGCAGCGGCTGTCCTGTTCCAGAAAACGCGTGTGATGGGAAAGCCGGGAAAGAAGCAAGATCGGCGCGCCGTCGACGTCGGTCGCGATCGTGGTCAGCGTCGCAAAAGGTCCGCCGGTCCCCGTCAGGGTGGCGAGCGTCGCCGGGCGCACGCGCCGCAGCAACATCCGGGATTCGGCGATCGGATCGAAGTCCGGGTCCTGGCGCGGATCTGACGGCGGCGGCGTATTTTCGTTTAAGTCCATGTTTTTGCTCTTTTTCCCCGCAAGGATCGCACAGTGTGCCCAATTGCCGAATTATGTGTATATTGTGGCGATCGCCGGCCTTTGACTGGCGCTTCGGAAAATGCCGGCTCCCCGGCCGGGAGACAAGCCCGATTGCGCGTTGCGATCGGCCCGGAAGAAGGGTTGTTCTTTCTCCGGTGAGTCCGTTTCTTCCGTCTCCCGAGCCGCCGCCACCATTTGAAGGGTGATCATGCCGACCATCGCTCTCGTCGACGACGACCGCAACATTCTGACGTCGGTCTCCATCGCGCTCGAAGGAGAGGGTTATCGCGTGCAAACCTACACCGACGGCGCCCAGGCGCTCGACGGCCTGCGCGCCAATCCGCCCGATCTTGCGATTTTCGATATCAAGATGCCGCGCATGGACGGGATGGAGCTGCTGCGTCGGTTACGGCAGAAATCCGATCTTCCGGTCATCTTCCTCACATCGAAGGATGAGGAAATCGACGAGCTGTTCGGCCTCAAGATGGGGGCGGATGATTTCATCCATAAGCCTTTCTCCCAGCGGCTCCTGGTGGAGCGCGTAAAGGCGATCCTGCGCCGGTCCAACCCGAAGGAGGCGACCGCGCAGAAAGAAGTAGAGGCGAAAACCCTCGAACGCGGCGCGCTGGTGATGGACCCCGAACGCCACACCTGCACCTGGCGGGGCGATCCCGTGATCCTGACCGTCACGGAATTTCTTATCCTGCAATCGCTGGCGCAACGCCCCGGCGTCGTCAAAAGCCGAAATGCGCTGATGGACGCAGCCTACGATGACCAGGTTTACGTCGACGACCGTACCATCGACAGTCACATCAAGAGACTGCGCAAGAAATTCAAGGTCGTGGATGACGATTTCGAAATGATCGAGACGCTCTACGGCGTGGGCTACCGTTTCCGGGAAGCCTGACGCGCCGCAATGGATGCGCCGGAACCCTCCACGCAAGCGCCTGCGGGCGAAACCTCAACCGCTGAAGACAGTCTTCTTCAGCCGGAGGAGACGGCGGCGCCGGCCGTCGCGCGCACGCTCGGCGAAACGCCCCGCCCGGCGCGTCTCGCGCGCACCCTGCTCGTCCGCTCGCGCCGTCTCTGGCGTTCGGTCCAGTCGCATGTCTCGTCGTCGCTGACGCGCCGGATCGTCGTTCTGAATATGGGCGGCCTTGTCGCCCTGCTCGGCGGCTTCCTTTACCTTAACCAGTTCCGCGAGGGCCTGATCGACGCCCGCGTCCAGAGCCTGCTGACGCAGGGCGAGATCATCGCCGCGGCGATCGCCGCCTCGGCGACGGTCGATACGGACGCCATCACGATCGATCCGGAAAAATTACTGAAGCTCGCCCCGGGAGAAAGCACCAGCGCGAGCGAAAGCAGTCAGCAGGCGAACGAATTCTCGCTCAATCCGGAAAAGGTCGGGCCGCTGCTGAGACGTCTGGTCACGCCGGCGCGGCTGCGCGGTCGGGTCTACGACCGCGACGGTTATTTGCTGCTCGATTCGCGGTCCGTTTCGGGTCGCGCGAACATTCTTCGTTTCGATCTGCCGCCCGAAGGCGCGGCGCCAACGATCGATGCTTCTTCGCTTCTTCAGAAATCAATCAATTTCGTCCGTCATATTCTGCGTTTGCCCGCCTTGCCGCTCTATGAAGACATCGGCCTCGGCAATGGCAAGCAGTATCCGGAAGTCGAAAACGCGCTCGAAGGCCGCGCCGGCGCCGTCGTGCGCGCGAACGCCCAGGGCGAGACGGTTATTTCCGTCGCGGTGCCGGTGCAGCGCTTCCGCTCCGTGCGTGGCGCCCTGTTGCTTTCAACCATCGGCGGCGAATTTGACACGATCATCGCCAATGAGCGCTGGGAAATCATCCGGATCTTTCTCGTCTCTGCCGGCGTCATGCTTCTTCTGTCGCTCTTCTTCACAAATACGATCACGGAGCCGATGCGGCGCCTCGCTGAAGCCGCCGACCGGGTGCGTCGCGGGATCAAATCAAGACAGGAAATCCCGGATTTTTCTGATCGTCAGGACGAAATTGGCCATTTGTCCGGCGCGCTTCGGGACATGACGGCGTCACTCTACAACCGCATCGAGGCCATTGAGCATTTCGCAGCCGACGTTGCGCATGAGCTGAAAAATCCGCTGACTTCCCTGCGCAGCGCGGTGGAGACGCTCCCGATCGCGCGCACGGACGCCGCCCGGGAACGGCTGCTGGAAATCATCAAACACGATGTGCGGCGGCTCGACCGGTTGATCAGCGATATTTCGGACGACTCCCGCCTCGACGCGGAACTCGCCCGCGCGGACATGGATTTCGTCAATCTCGCCGACGCCCTCAGCACGGTGGTCGATATCGCCCGCGCCGTTGAACGCGACGATGGCGTGTCCATCGAACTGACGATCCGGCCAGCGCAAGTTTCGACGGAGCAGGAGCGATGGCGCGTCTACGGACATGACTCGCGCCTCGGGCAGGTCTTCAATAACCTCATCGACAATGCCCGGTCCTTCTCGCCGGAAAACGGCGTCGTGCGCGTGCTGCTCTGGCCAGAGCGGGCGAAAGGTCCGGCGGGCGCGCTGATCGAAGGCTATGAGATCATCGTGGACGACGATGGCCCCGGGATCCCGGAAGGCGCCTTCCAGCGTGGGTTTGAGCGTTTTTACACGGATCGACCCGAACAGGGCTTCGGTCAGAACTCCGGCCTTGGTCTCGCGATTTCCCGGCAGATTGTCGCAGCGCATGGCGGCCGCATCCGCGCGCTCAATCGCACGCGCCGACAGCCGCGTGGGACGGACGAACCGCGCCCCGAAGACGTCACGCTTGGCGCGCGCTTTGTCGTCTGGCTCCCCGCCGCAAAATGAACATGGACAACGCGACCGCCGCCGAACATTTCATTCACGGCAATGCGCTCGTCCTCGGCGAAACCGGGCTGCTGATCCTCGGACCTTCAGGAGCCGGGAAATCCACGCTGACGCTCTCGCTGCTTGCGCGCACGGCCGCTCATGGCGATTTCGCGCGGCTCGTCGGGGACGACAGGATTTCAGTCGCCGCCTGCAATGGCCGCGTCATAGCGCGTCCGCATCCGGCGATCGAGGGTCTGATCGAAACGCGCGGGCTTGGCATTCAACGCTGCCCCTTCGAACCGACCTGCATTGTGACGGCGGTGGTCGAAATCGTCGAAACCGCGCCTGCCCGTCTACCGGCGCCCGGGGAGCTTCTTGGCCAACTGGCCAACCAAAAGACGCCATGGTTGCGGATTCTGGCCGGCGACCCGTCGGCCGAAACCAAAATTATCCAATTTATTCATAAGGTTAAACAAAATTGACGCGTTGATGAGCTTTTTGCTTGCCAATTTCCTCGCAACGCACAAAATGTCGCCGCCGTGGCGCGCCGATGACGTTCACGGCGACCGTCCGACGGCTTGTGTCGCGGGGCGGCGCAAGCGGAGGCGAAGGGACGCCGCTGACGCCGGCGGCAACATCGCGCGAGACGTCCTGATGAGTGGTAGGGTCGAATGATCGGAATGGTCCTTGTGACCCACGGCCACCTCGCTTCCGAATTTCGCGCGGCGCTTGAGCATGTCGTCGGCCCCCAGAAACAGATTGTTGCCGTCTCGATCGGTCCGGACGACGATATCGAGCGGCGGCGCGCCGACATCATTGACGCCATTCACGAAGCGGACAGCGGCGAAGGCGTTGTGGTTCTCACAGACATGTTTGGCGGAACGCCATCCAATCTCGCCATCTCGGTCATGAACGGCGGCAATGTCGAAGTCCTCGCCGGCATCAATCTCCCGATTCTCATCTAGCTCGCTTCGGTTCGTGAAAGCGCGTCGCTCGAACAGGCGGTTCAGGCGGCGCAGGAAGCCGGCAGAAAATATGTCTACATCGCCAGCAAGGTGTTGAACTCGAAGTGACCGACTCTGTTTCCTTTCAGCAAGGGCTCGACGCTGGCCAGGCGGCTTCGCGCGATTTTCCGATAATCAACAAAAAAGGCCTGCATGCGCGGGCGACAGCGAAATTTGTCCAGTGCTGCGAAAAGTTCGACGCAGTGATTGCAGTCACGAAAGACGGCGAAACGGTTGGCGGCAGCTCGATCATGGGCATTCTGACGCTGGGCGCGGGCATCGGCTCGCGCATCACCGTGAGCGCCAGCGGGCCGCAAGCGGTTGAGGCGCTGGACGCGCTGGAGGCGCTGGTCGCCGATCGGTTTGGCGAGGACGAATAGCGCGACGTAAGGCGCGGCGATCGAAAGACGGGCGGATCCATGTCGGTGCTCGGAATTTACGTGCGGGTGCTGGGATTGCTGCGGCCGCAGGCGCGGCTCGTCACGATCCTCGTTCTGGCCAATCTTGCGCTGGCGGCGGCGCAATTCGCAGAACCTCTGCTCTTCGGCCGCATTATCGATCTCATGACCCGGGCCCAGGCGCCGGGCGAGACCCTGACATGGGACAAACTGCTCCCATTGGTCCTGGCATGGGCCGGCTTCGGCCTTTTTTCCATTGGCGGCGCGATCCTCGTCGGACTGAACGCTGATCGTCTTGCGCACCGACGCCGACTCGCGGCGATGTCGGAATATTTCAATCATGTCCTCAGCCTGCCCCTGACCTTCCATACGAATGTGCATTCGGGTCGTCTGCTCAAGACGATGCTGGACGGCGCGGCGGCGATGTTCGGGCTATGGCTGTCGTTTTTCCGCGAAAACTGCGCGTCATTCGTCGCGCTCTTCGTGTTGCTGCCGATGACGCTCTTCGTCAACTGGCGGCTCGGCGCGCTGCTGATGGTCCTTGTCGGCATATTCTATGTCGCCACGTCCTTCGTTCTCCGCCGAACGGAAAGCCTCCAGGGCGAGGTCGAGCGTTATAATTCCTCGCTCGCCGAACATGCATCCGACACGCTGGGAAATATCCCCGTCGTCCAGAGCTTCACGCGCATCGAGAGCGAGGCGCAGACGCTCAACAGAATCATCAACGACGTCCTGAACGCGCAACTGCCCGTGCTTTCGTGGTGGGCGCTTGTCGTCGTCGCCAGCCGGGCCTCCGCGACATTAACCCTTCTGTCGATCTTCCTCCTTGGCGCATGGCTGCATATGCGCAACGAGGCGAGTATCGGCGAAATCGTCACTTTCATGAATTTCGCCACGATGCTGATTGGCCGCCTCGAACAGGTTGTCGGCTTTATCAACGTGCTCTTCATGCAGTCGGAGAAATTGCGGGATTTCTTCGCAGTTCTCCATACGGAGCCCGCGGTGCGGGATCGCCCTGGCGCGTGCGACGCCGGTCGTCTCGCCGGCGCGGTCACTTTCGAAAATGTCAGCTTTTCATATGACGGGCGCCGGCAGGCCATTCGCAATGTGAGCTTTTCCGCGAACCCCGGTGAAACCATCGCGCTCGTCGGCGCGACAGGTTCGGGAAAATCCACGACCCTTGGGCTGCTCCATCGCGTTTTTGATCCGGACGCCGGCGCCGTGAAAATCGACGGCGTCGACATCCGTGACTTCACCCTCGCGTCCCTGCGCCGCAATATTGGCGTCGTATTTCAGGAACCAATGCTGTTCGCCCGGACGATTGAGGAAAATCTGCGGATCGGCAATCCCGATGCCACAGACGCCGAGATCGCCAAAGCGCTTGAACTGGCGCAGGCGAGCGAATTCGTTTCACGCCAGAGCGACGGCCGTCGCACGCAGGTCGGGGAACGCGGACGAACGCTGTCGGGCGGTGAGCGCCAGCGCCTTTCAATCGCCCGCGCCCTGCTGAAAAATCCGCCGATTCTTGTTTTCGACGAGGCGACTTCGGCGCTCGACGCTACGACCGAAAAACTGATCCAGAAGGCGCTCGACGCGGCGACGCGCGGCCGAACGACTTTCGTGATCGCACACAGGCTCGCAACCATTCGCAACGCGGACCGCATTCTCGTTTTCGAACAGGGCGAGATTGTCGAGAGCGGCGGATTTGATGAACTGGTTATGCGCGGCGGTCTGTTTGCAAAACTTGCCGCCGCACAATTCATGACCAGCGGCGCCGAAAACGCAGAAGCGCCGCCGAGAGAGGCTATCGCGCCGCAGAGCCGCGCCGGCTGAGCGCGCAAAAAAAGCCGCGCTTTGGAGCGCGGCCTGTTATCTCGCAAAAAGCGCGATCCCTTACCGGATCACATAAGGCAGCAGGCCGAGGAAGCGCGCGCGCTTGATGGCCTGCGCCAGTTCACGCTGCTTCTTGGCGGAAACCGCCGTGATGCGGGAGGGTACGATCTTGCCGCGCTCGCTGATATAACGCGAAAGAAGGCGCGTATCCTTGTAATCGATCTTCGGCGCGTTGGGGCCGGAGAAGGGGCAGGATTTACGACGACGGAAGAAGGGACGACGAGCGACGCCAGTGGTCATTCGACTTCTCCTTCAATACGGCTTTCCTCACGGCGCGGGCGACGGTCCGGACGGTCGCCGCGCGGGGGACGACGATCGCCGCTGCGCTCGTCATCGTCGCGCTTGCGCAACTGCGCCGACGGACCTTCCTCCAGCGCCTCGACGCGCAGCGTCAACACGCGGAGGATGTCTTCGTTAATGCCCTGCTGGCGCTCAAGTTCGGCGATCGCAGCCGGCGGCGCGTCAATATTGAGCAGGGTGAAATGCGCCTTACGGTTTTTCTTGATCCGGTAGGCGAGCGATTTCACGCCCCAATATTCGGTCTTGCCGACCGTGCCGCCCAGAGAGGCGATAATGGTTTTGAACTGGCCGGTCAGGGTCTCCACCTGCTGGGGAGAAATATCCTGACGGGCGAGATAGACATGCTCGTAGAGCGGCATGGTTTTCTGGCCTTTCCTTTGTCGCGAAACCGCCCCGGCGCATAGCCCTTCGAGCCCGGGAAAGGCTCGACAAGCAATTCGAAGGCGGAGACACGGGAAGGCGGGAACGCTCCCTCGCCGAAACCGGCGCTTCCGTTCAGCCCCCGGCCGGGAACGTCGCGATGGGCGGGTTATACTGAGGTTTTGTCGCGATGCAAGCGTCGCTTGCCCCGACCCCGGCGGCCCTTTATGTTTCCGCGCCGAAAGCCGTGCGCGCCGCGCCGCCGCGGGGGAGACGAGATGCACCGCAAAATCATACGCTTCGCCCTTCTGGCCGCGCTCGCCGCATTGGTCTCCGGCTGCGACAAATGCGGCGGTTTTCAGGAAATCCAGACGCCGCTGCGTCCAAACGCCTGCAAGGACGCCGCCGCGCGCTAACGGTCGCGCTTTGTCAGGGCCGCCGGAGTCCCGCGTTTGAAAGCCCTTCCTTGTCTCGACATGAAGCGCCGGGGCGCGAAAATCGCGGTCGTCACCGCCTATGACGCGCCGACCGCGCGTTTCGAGGCGGAGGCTGGCGCAGACATTATTCTTGTCGGCGACAGCGTCGGCGTAAATGTCCTGGGCTATCGCCACGAACGCGAGGTGACGCTTGCCGACATGGCCCACCATGTCGCCGCCGTAAGACGCGGCGCGCCTGATATTTACCTCATCGCCGATCTGCCCTTCGCCACCTACGATACGCCGGCGCAGGCGCTGGCGAGCGCCAGAACCCTGCGCGCCGCCGGCGCGGACTGCGTCAAATTCGAGGGTGGAGCGCCAGCGGCGGCGGCGGCCATCAGCGCGGCCGGAATCGATTTCTGCGGCCATCTCGGGCTCGAATCCCAGCATCACGACGTCGTGCGCCGACAGGGTCGGGACGCCGTCTCCGCCGCGCGGATTTTCGACGACGCGCTGGCGCTCGACGCCGCCGGTCAGAAATTCCTCGTGCTCGAACTTGTTCCGCGCGAACTCGCCGCGCGCATTACGAAATCGGTCGGAGCCGTCGTCATCGGCATTGGCGCCGGGCCGGACACCGACGGCCAGGTGCTCGTCGTCAACGATCTCGCCGGGATCACCCGGCGCGACTTTCATCACAACAAACGCTATGGCGCGGTGGGCGCGGCTTTGCGGGACGCAGTCAGGGCCTATGTGGAGGAGGTTCGTTCCGGCGCCTTCCCCGGCCCCGAAAACGCGTTCGCCATGCCGCCCGAGGAACGCGTGATTTTCGAAAGGATGCGCCCTTGAGTTCGCTTGATACGCCCGTTGGCCTTTTGCTGGTCAATCTCGGCACGCCGGAAGCGCCCGATGTCCCATCGGTCCGTCGCTATCTGGCGCAATTCCTGTCCGATCCGCGCGTCGTCGATCTGCCCCGCATCCTCTGGCTGCCCGTGCTGTATGGCGTCATCCTCAACACGCGTCCGAAGCGCTCCGCGGAAGCCTATGAGTCGGTCTGGAACCACGATCTCGGCGAAGGGCCCCTGAAAACCTTCACGCGTCGTCAGGCGGAAGAACTGCGCGCCCGCGCCGGCGCGCTGGGAAACAAAGCGCCGGTCATCGTTGATTACGCCATGCGTTATGGCGCGCCGTCGATCGCCAGCCGGATCGAGGCGCTGATGGCGCAGGGATGCATGCGCATCGTGCTGCTCCCGCTCTATCCGCAATATGCGGCCTCGACCTCGGCTTCTGTCGCCGACGACGCCTTCGACGCCCTGCGCCGGATGCGTCACCAGCCTGCGCTTCGCATCGGCGCCCCCTATTACGACGATCCCGCCTATATCGATGCGCTCGCCGCCAGCATCCGACGCGAAATCGCGGCGCTCGACTTCGAACCGGAAACGATCCTCGCGTCGTTCCATGGCCTGCCGCAGGCGCAGGTCGATCGTGGCGACCCCTACCGGGCGCAATGCGAAGTCACCTGGCGGCTGCTGTGCGAGGCGCTCGGCGAAACGCCGGAACGCCTGCGCCTGTCGTTCCAGTCGCGTCTTGGTCCCGCGAAATGGCTCACGCCCTACACAAGCGACGCCGTCGCAGCGCTTGCCGAATCCGGCGTGAAACGGCTGGCGGTGGTTGCGCCGGGCTTTTCCGCCGATTGCCTCGAGACCATCGAGGAACTCGGCGTCGAGATCGGGGATCTTTTTCTCGAAAAGGGCGGCGAAAAATTCGCCCGCATTCCGTGTCTGAATGACGGTCCGGAGGGTGTTGCGCTACTCGAAACGCTGGCGCGACGCGAACTCGCCGGCTGGGCCTGATCGCGCGGCCTCCCGCCGCCCTCCATCCAACAAGGGAAAGGGGACTCTCTTGAATAAAACTGCGGGTCTCGTTCTGGCGCTGGTTGCATCGGCGGGCGCGGCGCGGGCGTCCAGCGATGACGCATGGAACGCCTTTCGCGCCGACGTCGCCAAAGCCTGTCGCGACGCGGTTGCGGATCGCATCGTCGCGCCGCGCGTCTCGGTCGATCCGCACGGGAGCGCAAGCCATGGCTTCGCGATGGCGAAGGGTTTTGCGCTCGGCCCCAAAGGCAAGCCCGCCAAAACGACCGCGTCGATCCTTTGCGTCTACGACAAGGCGACCAAAGCTGTTGAGACGAGCGGCGAAACGGCGTTCTGGAAATAGCCGCGGCGCATGCTGGCGCGGACCGCCGAATGGGTTAAAATCAAATTTCATCCAACCGGAAGCCTTTTGTCATGTCGGATTTTTACCGGATCAAGCGCCTGCCCCCTTACGTCTTCGAGCAGGTGAACCGGCTGAAGGCGCGCGCCCGCGCCGGCGGCGCCGACATTATCGATCTCGGTATGGGCAATCCGGACCTGCCGGCGCCAAAACATGTCGTCGACAAGCTGGTTGAAACGGCGGGACGCCCGCGCACGGATCGCTATTCGGCAAGCAAGGGCATC
>CAZJAY010000026.1:0-10663 GCA_964543915.1 uncultured Methylocystis sp.
GCCCTTTCGGCGGACGGCCATCTTGTCAGCGGCGCGTGGGAGTTCGAGGTGCGCCCCTGACCGCCTGTGAGAAAGGCCGCGCCACCGCCGGTCCCTCCGATACGAAGCCGACAGCGATCTCGTCAGGAAAAGGAACCCCGAAAGATGACTCCCTCACGCCGGCTGAATTTTCTTCTGTTCATTGCCATCGTACTGCTTGTCGGCGTCAATGGCGTCGTATTTTCCTATAAGTGGTGGGGACCGGCGGTTAATCAGCAGATCGCGGATTTCTGGAAAGCGCACACGCTGAAACCCGCCGAGAAGGCCGGCGACCGGACGATCTCCGAATGTCTCGGCGTCAGCGATTTCTATTCCGTGCATCTGACGACCTATTTCCTCGCCGATTCCGCCGAAAGCGCCGGCGGCGCCGTCGATGATCTGAGCAAATATGCGGAATATTGCGACCGCGTGCCCGGAACCGGAAAACTGATCTTCTCGATCACGCTCATGGAGAAAGAAGCAAGAAACGACCCGGTGGCCATGGAAGTCTACAGCGCAGAGCCGGACGGCGCGCTGAAACTCATCAATTCCCTGCCATCAAAACCGCGCCCGAGCGGATTTGCGACCCTCGACGCGACGGCGTCGCACCGGGGCAAATACATTCTCAAAGTTTTGTTCGGCGAAGCGAAAAACAAGGAAGACACGATCGAAATGCCGATCCGCGTCGGCGAATGACGCGACAGGCGTTCGGGAGCAATGCAGGGCCCAGGTCAGCGCGCCATACGTCGACGCGTTTGTCGACTCTGCAACCAGCGCAACAGTCCGGTCATGAAAAGAACAAGCGGCGCGAGGCCGAGAACCAGCACGATGGGTCGCGCCCGTCCCGCGAAGACCTCGCCGCTATGGAGCGGGAACAGCCATTCGAGAAACCTTTCGCCGCCGGTAAACCGAGCGCGATCCTGAATGGCGAGAACCTCGCCGGTATATTGCTCGACGCCGACATTGCGTGTTGTGACGGTCTGGTTCGGCTCGCTGTCGGACTGCTTGCCAATGACATAAACGCCCGTGGGCGTTGCCGGGAACAGGATCCAGTGCAACCGTCCTTCAGGAAAAACACGCTCGGCGCTTGCGACGGCCGCCCCTGCCCCGATTGGCGCGCGTCCCGGCGCCGGCGACGATTTTCCGAAATCCGGGTCGGCGCGCACAGTGGAAAACATGGTCGTCACGGCGCGGGTGGCTGGTTTGAAAATCATCGCGACGCCGGTGAAAAGCGTCACGAGCAGAAAAGCGCCGCAATAAACGCCAACGCTTTTATGCAGGTCGAAAACCATGCGTTCCCGACTGGCGCCCCTTTTGATCTTCAAACCCGCGCGCCAGTTGCCATTCGCCGGCCACCAGAGATACAGGCCGAGGCCGACTGAGACGAAAAGCGCGATGCCCAAAGTCCCGACGATCCACGCATTATTGACGCCAAGAAACAAGGTCCAGTGGAAGGTCATCAAGATCTGGACAAGCGGTTGCGAGAATGGATCATCGCCATGCAGAAAGAGCCGCTCGCCCGTCACGCGCGCCGTATAGGGATCGACAAAGATTTCGCGAACGGATGTGTCGAGATCGTCCGTCTCGACCATGTAGCTCAGCTTTGCCGCCGCTCCCGCGTGCCGTGGCATGAGCAGCCGTTCCGGCCTGCCGCCGGGCGGCATGGCCGCCAGAGCGGCTGAGACAATTGTTTCGACCGGCAGCAAGGCCGCTTGCCCGGGCGGCATCACGACCCGCATCAGCGCGGCGTTCAACTGTTCGTCGATCGCTTCCCGATACGTGAGAATCGCACCGCTCAATCCCATCAGAACAAGGACGACGCCCGCAGACAGGCCGATCAGCCGGTGGACACGCAGGAAAAAGCGACGCGCGTTTTCAATGCGTCGGCCTGATCCGCCCCTGATTTCCTCGATCCGCGTCGTCATCATCTCCCGTCCCGTATCGCCGCGTTCCGCGAAAGCGGGCGACGCCGCCCCGGCGGGAATCGTCACAAACCGACGCCAAACAATCAAGCGGCAACAGCGCCCGGCCGACAAACCGCGCCCCTGGCGGCGCCCGCTCCCACTCGCCGCACGCGCTGCCTGTTCGACGCGAACTGACGAGCCCGCCGGGCGGCAGATCATTTTTATACTTATAAATCATATACTTAAAAGAATAAATCGGCCCGACGGGATACCGTGGCAAAGATGTCACATCGATCGGAAAACGAAAACACCGTGAACATTTGGCATTGATGTTCCGCGTCGCTGCGGGTCTATTCCCGTCATCTGGTCCGGTTCGGATCGGAACAATTATCGCTCAAAGAAAGCACAGGATTGGACCTCATGAAAAAGCTTCTTCTCTCGGTTGCCGCCCTCGCGGCGATGTCTGGCGCGGCTCTGGCGGCGGATCTTCCGTCCCGCAAGGCGCCGGTTCTTCCGCCTCCGCCCCCGCCCCCGATGTGGACGGGCTTCTATGCCGGTCTCAACCTTGGCGGCGGCTGGGGCGCCGGCGGCGGCAACTCGAACGTGTGGAACCTCGGCGGCATGAACGGCGGCGTTTCGAACAACCTCTCCGGCGGCATCATCGGCGGCGGTCAGGTCGGCTATAACTACCAGATCAGCCCGATGTTCCTCGTCGGCGCCGAGGCCGATTTTCAGGGCACCAGCATGGGCTCGGGCGGCTCGAACAACAACAACTGGTTCCTCGGCAATGGCTGGGGCGTCAACCAGCGCACGAGCCTGCCGTGGTTCGGCACGGTGCGTGGTCGCGTTGGCCTGACCATTATGCCGACGCTGCTGATCTACGGCACAGGCGGCTTCGCCTACGGCCAGGCGCAGCGTAATGGCGGCGCCTTCGGCTGGAACAATAACTCCGCGACCCAGACCGGCTGGACGGCCGGCGGCGGCGCCGAGTGGATGTTCATGCCGAACTGGTCGGCGAAGATCGAGTATCTTTACTCGGATATCTCCGGCGGCAACCAGAACAACTGGATCAACATCGGATCCGGCCTGAACAACGTCAACAACCACACCCGCTGGAATACGGTTCGCGCGGGCGTGAACTATCACTTCAACTGGGGCGCCGCGCCGGTTGTCGCGAAATACTGATCGTATCGTATCGTCGAACGATTAGCGCTCGAAGCCCGGCCGGAAACGGCCGGGCTTCTCCCTTCATAGACCGCCCCATCCAAAGCGGATAGAAAAAGTCATCGTCTTCGACTTGCGCCGTTCCCTTGACGCCGGGCGACGTGCGCGCATTCCCGGGAACGCGAAGCCATGATCGGGCGCAAGACCCTCGCATTCATGATTGGCGCTGCGCTCGTCGTCACCGCTGCGGCGGTCATGCATATTTTTGCCGCCGCCCTATCACAATTTGCCGTGCAAGCGGGGCTGGATGGTCGCGTTGCCGCCATTTTTCCGATCGTCAGTTTTCTGCTGTGCGCGCTGGCGCTGGCCGGCATCGCCCATATCATCGGCGAAGCGACGGATCAGCTCGGCAATCATCTGGGGCCATCGACCACGGGCGTTATTCAGGCGGCGGCCGCGAGCCTGCCTGAACTTTTCGTCTGCATTTTCTCGCTGAAGGCCGGACTCGTAACCGTTGTTCAAAGCGCGCTGATCGGATCGATCCTTGGCAACGTTTTACTTCTGCTCGGCCTCGCTTTCATCGTCGGCGGGTCCCGGCACGGCGTCCTCGTATTCGAAAGCCAGACTCCGCGTCTGATTTCGATTCTTCTCCTTCTGGCGGTTTCAGCGCTGGTTTTGCCGACGCTTGCGCTCGAACTGCATCTGCCCGCCGGCTCGCACGAACAACCCCTCGCGATTGTCTGTGCAATCGTCCTCCTGTGCGTTTTCGCCGTCCAGACCGCTGCAATGCTCACGCAGGGACAACGCGCGGTGCCCGCAGAAGCGCATATCCGAAACAACTCGTGGCCGATTGCGACCTGCGTGCTCGTTTTGCTTGTCTGCAGCACCCTCGCCGGCCTTGTATCGGAATGGTTCGTCGCGGCGCTTGAGCCTGCGATCGAGAGTCTGGACATCAGCGAGGCCTTTGCGGGTCTCGTCATTGTGGCGATCGCCGGTAATGCTGTAGAGAATGTCGTCAGCCTGCGACTTGCGGCGGAGGGACGCGCCGACTTCGCCGTCAGTATTATCCTGAACAGCGCGCTCCAGGTCGCCGTCGCGCTGGTCCCCATCCTCGTCCTCGTCAGTTTCTTCCTTGGCGGGGCGCCGTTCACGCTCGCAATGCCGCCGATTCTCCCGGCTTCACTTTTCCTTTCGGTGCTGGTCACGACCGTTGTAACGGTGGATGGCCGCGCCGACATGGTCGACGGGGCGGCGCTGGTTGGTCTTTACGTGATCATCGCCTCGATCTTCTGGTGGGGCTAGCGAGCCCGATCATGCGCGGGCTTGCCCGACGCTAGAGCCGGGTCGATTCGTCGACTGCGCCGATCGGAAACTGGCGTTCGAATTCAGCGCCAAACCCCTCGTCAAAATGACGCGTCACCACCGCCGGGCGCGAGCCGATAACGATGCGTTCTCCGACCGGCGGCCTGGTAGACGATGCGACGCCAACGCCGGAAATCGACAAATCGAGGATTTTGACGATAACTTCCCGACCTTCCGGCAGACGCATTATCGCGCGCTGCATAAGCGGCGTAATTCGTTCGTGACGGCGGTTGTCGGACATCCGAAGCGCGTCCCGATTGGCGAACCAGATCAGCTTGTCGGCAAGCTGCGCCCGTTTTTCGTCGGGGAGATCGATTTTAAGCAAAAAGCCTGTTTCCGTTCGCTGGAAGCAAACGCCCGCGAAGCGACCGACGTCATCGAGATAAACAATCACCCTTTCGCCAATCATAGCCGTCTCCGGCGAGAAAAGAGCGATTTCAAAGGGCGACATTGTCTCCGTCTGGCAGGGATATTCGTTGCGCGACTCGAGCATCAACCGGCCGAACAGACGCACGGGAACCGACTGGTATCGTCGGCGCAATTCCTCAAAGCCCGGACGCGCGTTTTCAGTTTTCCGCAGAGCCATCGGATCGCTTCGAATGGTTTATCGTTTCTTGTTTCAGGAACTTCGCCAGGTTTCCGTTAAGGCGCGCCGTTCCAGCGTTGCTTTCGCTGCGCCCGCCCTCAAGCACGACGAGTGTCGGACGCGTGGAGCGCGGCGGCGGGCGATCCGCGCGCACGACCTGATTATCCCGATATTGATCGATGAGGCCGGACTGCGATTCGAGCATGCGAAGCGACAAAAGCTCCAGCGGCTCGATCGCAACCTGCCCGACCCAGCCGGGCTGATAATCCGGGATCAACGCGCCAAGTATGCGCGGCGCCGACTTCGGACCGCTCCTCAAGGGCAGGAGCAGTAATTCCATCTCGATCGGTGAAAAACCACGCGCCTGCGCCCTGACAACGCCCGAGATTGGCGTCGCGCAATCCATCAGGCTGAGCAGCGCCGCGGCGACGCTGCGACGATCCTGCGGCGACCAAAGCGCGAGAAAAGAGGCGTCCTTTTGTCTTTGCATACAAAAGGCGTCGAGACGCGCACCGGCAAGCCGCATCGGGAAATGCCGGGCCGAATCGGCCTCAATCATAAAGCTGTCGCATAAAACCTGCCGGATCTGGGCGGGATCGACATCGGATCGGTTCGGCGCGGCGCGCTTGCCCCGGATTCGCCGCCAGTAGGCAAGGAGCTCCGCTGTCCCCTGTTGACGCGGCATTTCGCCCGAATGCATCGTGCTTCTCCCTCTTGTGCCATTTTTGAACAGTTGTGGCTGCTAATGCCATCAACATGAACTTGGCTGCACAGACGGGGCCAAATCGGCGAAAAAACAGGCGACGCGCGCCTCTTTAGGCGGCATGCGGCGTGAGTGCGCCGGGCGGAGCACGGTCCGCCTTGACGCCGCGAGAAGGCGGACGCAGCTGTAAGCTGAGGTAAATCATGCGAGAGTGCCGATGACGTTCGATGGTTTCGCGACCGATCACGCCTTTCATCGTCGCTCTGTCATGTCGCGGGCCAACACCATGCAGCTATCGTCGACGCGGCAGGAAAGGCGCTCTCGGATGCCGACATGGGCTTTACCGAACCGCTCTACCGTCCCGAATTGAGACACATGTTGCAAAGTGAAGCGTGATGCGCGGGGGAATGCGTGAAACAGGAACGGGAAAAGCTCATAAACCTGCCGGGCGTGGTCACCCTCCTCCTTCTTCTGCTCGGCGGCGTGCAATTTATTGTCGCTTTCGGCCCGCAGACCGTTTCCGGGCGGCTTTATGACGCGCTCGCCTTTATCCCGGCCCGCCTGAGCTTCTATCTGTCCCCGGCCGAAGTCGTCGCCCATCTTTCAGACGGGACCATCGACCCCGGTGCGGCGGCGCAAATCTCCCTTGTGACGGCGGGCGGCATGGCTGCGGCGGCGACGTTGCTCAGCTACGCCTTTCTGCACGGCGGATGGAGCCACTATTTCGTCAACGCCCTCACCCTCGCGGCGTTCGGCGCGCCGATCGCGCGCCGGCTCGGCGATTCTCTCTTTCTTCTCTTTCTGGCCGGCGGCGCGATCGCCGGCGCCCTGACGCATCTACTCTTCCATCCTTTCGACATCGCGCCTGTCGTTGGTGCTTCGGCGGCGATATCGGGCGCGATGGCGGGCATGGTCCGGTTCGCATTTCCCTCAGGCGGTCCGGCGCACATGAATTTTTCGCAGAAGCGCGCGCCTTCCGAAGCCGAAACGCTTCCGGCTCTCGCGCGCAATCGTACAGCGATGGGGTTCGTGCTCGTCTGGTTCGGTTCGAATGCGTTAATGGGCGCATTCCCGCAGGCTTTCGGCGCAACAGAATTGATCGCCTGGGAAGCTCATATCGGCGGCTTTCTGTTTGGCCTCGTAACTTTCGGAGTCTTTGACCGTCTCGCGAGCCGCTTTCGCGCGATTTAAGTTCTCACGACGCGGCGTCCGTGATCGGAATATGCGAGAAAATATTCGGAAGCGCGCGACGCGCTGCGGAACGACCAATCTCGATCAACTCAGCCGCCTTGTGGAAATCGAACATGCCAATCTTTTCCTCCATTCGCGCTGTGATGACCGCGTCCGGCGGATCGCCCGCGAGGCGCGAGCGCAAAATCCGATCCTGAATAATATTGAACGCGTCAATCATCGCTGTCGCCACATTCGGCGCATCGTCGGAACGCCGGTCGAAATAACGCGGCAGAATTCTGTCGGCGAAAGAAAAGTCGCCGTTTTCTCCAAAGGGGCCGGCCTCAGCTGCGCGTCGCGCCTCATCGGGATCGTCCCTTATCACGCGCGCGCGATACATCGTATCCGCGGTGACGTTTACGGCGATAACAAAATCAGCCCCGAGCGCGCGGCAAACCGTGACGGGCACCGGATTTACAAGCGCGCCGTCGAACAACCATCGGTCGCCAATTCTTACCGGTTCGAAGATGCCAGGCAACGCATAGGACGCGCGGATGGCTAGCGCCAGTTCGCCGCGCTGAATCCAGACTTCATGCCCGGTCCCGACTTCCGTCGCGACGGCGGCGAAGGGTCTTGGCAAGGTTTCGATACGTACGGCGCCGAGTTCCAGCTCCAACGCTGCCCGTAATCTTTCGCCCGTGATCAGGCTCCCGCCCGAGAACGAGAGATCCATGAGGGAAAAGACCCGCCGACGGGTCAGGGAGCGCGCGAAATTTTCGATTTCGTCGAGACGCTCCGCCACATAGCAACCGCCGACAACAGCGCCCATAGAGGTGCCGGCGACGATATCAGGCCGAACGCCATGCTCTGCAAGTTCACGCAGGACGCCGATATGAGACCACCCGCGCGCGGCCCCGGCGCCCAGCGCCAGACCAATACGCGGCGCCCGCGGCCCACGGACGCTCTTTGCCGGGACGGCGGCCGGCGTAGCAGCGCTGCTCTCTGCCTGCGACCACTCATGCGCCCCCGGCTTATCGGTTTCGATCATGGACCGGCTCTCCGCGAAACGCCGACGGGAAAACATCGCCCTTTCTTCCTTCCGGCGCGAATAGGTTTCACGCCAAAAATTATATGGGGAATGAACTGTCGGTGGAAACGGCCAGATCATGAATTCTGCGAGACCCGCCATTTTCTACGAGTCCTCGCAGGAAATGCGGCTTTTAAGATTACCGGTTTACCGCAATGCGCCAAATAAGTTGCGCGTGACGCGTGTTGCCTTTCCATTCGATCATGACGCGAGACGTCTTGTCGAAAAAAGAGGTTAAACATGAAACCGGGTAACTTTGCTTTCGCAACCGCCTTGATTGGCCTGGTGGTGTTCTCGCCGACACTCGCCAGCGCCGACCCCACGCTCATCACGATACTCGCGCTATCGGCCGTGAGCGGCGGCGAACCTGCCGCGCCAGCCAGATCGGAAGACATGATGGTTATTTCCGATGCGGATCCGCTCGGCGATGCGCTTACCGGTGTTTTTGGGCCGGCGAATGAACCCGAGAGAGCAAGCAAGGTTTCCGCTGGCGTTTCCTACCATACGGGACGCGCCTATCACTGTCATCGCGGCCATCATTGCCACACGCATCGCTAGGCTGGCAGACGTCTGGCGCACCGCGCGGCCAAAACCGCGCGGCTATTGTTCGAAGATGAGACGCCAGCCGCTTTCATCGCCGGCGACGACGCGACGATAAAAACAGCTCTTGCGTCCTGTGTGACAGGCCTTGCCGTCGCCGCCGGCCTCGACGGCGAGCATGATCGCATCCTGATCGCAGTCAACCGAGACAGAGACGACCTTCTGGACCTGCCCCGAGGTATCGCCTTTCCGCCACAGGGCGCGCCGGGACCGGGACCAATAATGCGCGACGCCCGTTTCGAGCGTCAGGTCGAGCGCCGCGCGGTTCATATAGGCGACCATCAGGATCTCTCGCGTCGACGCCTCGACCGTAACGCAGACGATCAGACCGGAGTCGTCGAATCTCGGTGTGAAGGCGTCACCCTCTTCCACCACACGCTTGTCGTCTTGCGCCATGACGCTCAGCGGGCGCCACGCAGGAGCGTATAGAAATGCGCCTGCTGCGCCGGATTGTCCTCAAAGATGCCGGAGAAGCGCATGGTCACCGTCGACGATCCCTGCTTGAGCACGCCACGCATGGACATGCACATATGCTCTGCCTCGACCATCACGGCGACCCCGCGTGGCTGAAGGTTGCGCGCGATCGCATCGGCAATCTGTGCGGTCATCGCTTCCTGCGTCTGTAGGCGCCGCGCAAACACGTCGACAAGCCGCGCGAGTTTCGACAAACCGACGACTCCGCCGGTCGGGTAATAGGCGATATGCGCTTTACCGACGAACGGCACGACGTGATGCTCGCAATGCGAGGTGAACGGAATGTCGCGCACGAGGACGAGATCGTCGTAATTTTCGACTTCCTCGAAAACACGCGAAAGAATTTCCTCGGGCGATTCCGCATAGCCCGCGAAAAACTCCCGATAGGCTTTCACGACCCGCTTTGGCGTATCGCGAAGTCCCTCGCGCGCGGGATCGTCTCCCGCCCATCGCAGCAAGGTGCGGACGGCGGCTTCCGCCTCCTCCCGCGTTGGCCGCGACAACGGGCGATGTTCCGCGTCTTTCAAGTCGCTCGCACGCGTCGCCGGCAAATCGGGAATTTCGCCGGGTTCGGGCATTACGCAAACGTTTTCGTGATCCTGGAAGGTCTTAACCACGTCTTCCATGTGGAGCCCTTTCTGGCGCGCATTCGATCGCGCATGTAGGAAGCCGACGCTTCCGTCGGCAAGAGTTGATCATTGACGAAGACCGCCGCCAAGGATCGCGATTTCGCGGATTTTTCGGGAGAAGCGCTCCGCAACTTGCGCCGGAATGGCGCTTTGCCCCCCATTCCCGTAATATTATATAGAGGGGGCGGACGTCGGGGTAAGCCCCGGGGCGGCTGCGGGATTCGAAAGCCATGCTCGACCAGATTTACAACGCGCGGATTCTCGAACTCGCGGGCAACATCCCGCGGGTCGGACGACTGGCGCGGCCGGACGCGACGGCGACGGCGCATTCCAAACTCTGCGGATCGACCGTGACGGTCGATATTGCCCTTTCGGACGGACGGGTGACCGATTACGCGCATGAACTCCGCGCCTGCGCGCTCGGTCAGGCGGCTGCGTCGATTCTGGCGCGACATGTCATCGGGACCCCGGTTGGAGAGCTCAGGGCGGCGCGCGAGTCTCTGCGTCGGATGCTGGCGGAAAACGCGCCGCCGCCGGAGGGGAAATGGGCCGATCTCGCCGTCCTCGCCCCGGTGCGTGATTATCGGGCGCGTCACGCCGCCACTCTGCTCGCCTTCGACGCCGCCGTTTCGGCGGTCGACAAGATAGAATCGGCGGCGGCTAACCTCTGACCGACCCACAAAGCGGCGTATAGACGCCGCTGAAAGCAAATTTTGACATTCATGCCAGAGCTTGAGCTTCTTTTGTGCTATTTATGCAACATCGCTTTTCGAAATGTCCCTCTCGTCTTTTGCGTGTCGTTTATTGATTGACTGTGCAGACCCGTCGCGGTTCCCTCCGTGTGTCGCTGGGGGCAAGCCTCTCGCGACAAAAAGCAAATCAGGCGGCCGCTTCGGTAAGCCTGACGCAAGTCTGGACATAGGGAAATTCACGATGAAAAAAGTTCTTCTCGCTTCGGTCGCGACG
>CAZJAY010000027.1:0-10606 GCA_964543915.1 uncultured Methylocystis sp.
TTCGATACGATGATATTAGCCATCCATTTAACCATTTCAATGATACCACCAATATTTCTTTAATAAAAAACCACTTACAAGAATTTTGTGTATAGGCTCATTGAAGATTTTAATATTGCTTTATTGGATACATTATAGATTTAATAAATATATTTCCGGCTTTTCCATCCCCGTCCTCTGACGCGATCGGCCCGGGGGGCTTACAAGCTTTCGATTTTTCGGGCATTTAAAGCGTATCGCCGACGGCGACGTGCAAGGGTCGGGACGTGTCCAGAAAAATTTCATCCAACCGGGTCACGCGCGCTGGCTCTGTCATCTTCGCCGCGATCGCCCTGTCCGCCTGCGCCATGTCCCAGGGCGGCCCGAATGGCGGTCGCGCGATCGGCGAGGATCAAGCGCAGCAACATTGTCTGCTCTACCGAAAATACGCCGTCATCGCCAACCGGGAAGGCAAAGACGGTCTCGGCCGCGAGATCGTCACGTTCAAATGCCACCCGCTGCCGAAAGATATGCCTGAATTAACTCGAGGCTTTTACGATCCGCAGAATTCATGGTTTCTCGAAAATCATCACGATAACGCATGGCCAATCCAGCCTCCGGCGTCTCCATCGCGATAAAGCTTTCAACTCCCGGGCGGCGGCAATGTCTGTCGAAGGGCGAAAGCCCGCCAAAATAGTGGCGTTCAAGGCCCGAAAGGGCGTCGAATGCGACAGCGTCAGAAGAGGCTTTTATATTTTCGCCCGGACTGAGCCTACACGATAAGGCGCAGCTCGAGTGAAAAGACCTGTCACCAATCGCTCGGTAAATAAACGCAGATCGCCCGAGCCCGTAGCATGATCGAAACATGCGCCGACATCTGACCCGACGCCAACGCCGGCGAAACAAGCGCGCAACCCGTAAGACCAGAGTTTTGAAAACGCCGGCTTGCGGAAAGTTCCAGGTCGATTGAGCATCGTTCCGCGCATGTATCGGCTTCAACCACGAATAACGGCGGCGTTGATCGACGAGGCGCAGCGCTGCCTGTTCGATCCTCAGGCGGCGGCGTTTGCGAAAGCAGATGCCGTAGATATCGCGCGGCGCATTTTCGGCGGCGCGCGCTCGACACGTGCTCTCTGAACGTTTCGCCGTAGCCGGAACCGAATCACGGCCGGTCGCCGATCGGCGACGATCCCGCGTGGCGTCGGTCATGCATGAAGGACGCGTTTCGCCGACGACCTGAAAAACCGACTTGAAATTCTGTTGAACCTGTTAAACTTGTTCGAGTTGGCGTAACGCCGCCGACGGGCCGACTACTTGCGCACGATCGGTTTTATGGAGACCTGTCATGGATGAATTTGGCGGCGGCTTTCTCAGAAGCGTTATGATCGGTTTTTTTCTGGCGCTCGCGATTTCTTTCGCTTTTGTCTGGTTCCCGGACCTGTTCCGTCCCTGATCTGTTGTCCGGCCGCGTTGTCCTGTCCCTGACGGGCGCCTATATCTATGGGAGCCCGCGTCGAGTCGATCGGCGGGAGAGGCGTTCACAACAACGGCGAGCGACATGCCCTGGAGCAATCAAGGCGGCCCACGCAACCAGAATGACGGCCCGTGGGGCAAACCCGGCGGGCCCTGGGGCCAGGGCTCGGGCGGCGGGAGCCAGCCGCCGGATCTCGAAGAACTTCTGCGTCGGAGCCAGGACAGCCTGAACCGTCTCCTGCCATCAGGCTTTGGCGGCAAGGGCGCGACGCTCGTCGTTCTTGCCGGCTTGCTCGCATGGCTGCTGTCCGGCCTCTATACGGTTGGTCCAAACGAGATTGGCCTGAACCTCATCTTCGGAAAATATCTCGGCAAGACCCAAGCGGGGCTGAATTACAATCTGCCGGCGCCGATCGGTTCGGTGATCAAACTTGCGGTCACTGATCGTAATGTGACGGATGTTGGCTTTCACGGCGAAATTTCATCCGACGCCAGCCGCCGCGGCGCAGAGCGATCGCGCGTCGCCGAGGCTCCCGAGGAAAGCCTTATGCTGACCGGCGACGAAAATATCGCCGACATTAAATTCAGGGTCGTGTGGCAGATCGACCCGGCGAAACCCGAAGATTATGCATTCAACGTCGCCAATCCCCGCTCGACCGTCAAAGCGGTCGCGGAAAGCGCGATGCGCGAGATCGTTGGTCAGTCCCAGATCCAGAAAATTCTGACCGCCGACCGCAAGTTGATTGAGCCCGCCTGTCAGCAACTGATGCAGAAGGTGCTCGACGAGTATCGAAGCGGGGTCATGGTTTTGCAGGTTTTGCTTCTTTCCGTCGACCCGCCGCAGTCCGTGATTGCGGCGTTCCGCGACGTCACCGCCGCGCAGCAGGATTTGCAGCGACTCGGCAACGAAGCCGAAGCCTACGCGAATCGGGTCGTGCCGGAGGCCCGCGGCGCCGCAGCTCGAATCGTTCAGGAGGCCGAAGCGTATCGGGAACAGACGGTCGCCGAAGCGCGCGGCCAGGCGGCGCGGTTCGAGAAGGTCTATGAGCAATATAAAAATGCGCCGGACCTAACCCGGCGACGTCTTTACATCGAGACCATGGAGCGCGTGTTGGGCGGCTCGGAGAAAGTTATCCTCGACGACGCGGGGCAAGGCGGCGCAGCGGTTGCGCCCTTCATGCCGCTTCCGGCGTTTGCGCCTTTCCGTGGAGGAGAAAAATGAAAAGCGGCGCTCTTTTCTCCCTCGCCATCGCGTTCCTCATCGGTCTGATTGCGTTTGCGGGCGCAGCCTTCACCGTCGATCAGACCGAACAGGCGCTTGTGCTTCGTTTCGGCGAACCTGTCGCCGGTCGTGGTCTCATTACGACGCCGGGACTTCATTTCAAACTGCCGCTTGTCGAGAACATTGTATTTTTCGACAATCGCATCCTTGACGTCGTAAGTCCCAACCTTGAGGTGCTGGCGTCGGACAACCAGCGCCTTGAGGTCGATAGTTTCATTCGCTACCGGATTGTCGATGCGCTACGTTTCTACCAGACCGTCAACAGCATACAGGGCGCAAACAACCAGTTGTCGTCGGTACTCAATTCGGCCGTGCGACGCGTTCTCAGTGAAGCGAACCAGCAGCAGATCGTGCGCGACGAACGCGCCGCCCTGATGGTGAAAATACGGGAGCAGGCTGATCGCGAGGGCCGTAAATTTGGCGTAACCGTTGTCGATGCGCGGATTCGTCGCGTCGATCTCCCGCAGCAGATTTCGGAAAAGGTCTACGGACGCATGCAAACCGAACGCCAACGCGAGGCCGCCGAATATCGTGCGCAAGGTTCGGAACAGGCGCAGAAGATCACAGCGAAAGCAGATCGCGACGTCGTTGTGCTTAAGGCGGAAGCGCAGCAGAATGCGGACCAGATCAAGGGTGAAGGCGACGCGGAGCGTAACCGGATTTTCGCCGAAGCTTTTGGCAGGGATCCGGATTTCTTTGCTTTCTACCGCTCGATGCAGGCCTATGAAACAGCCTTCAAACCTGGCGAGACCCGCTTCCTCGTGAGACCGAATTCGGATTTTTTCCGATACTTCTCGGCGGCGTCCGGGGCAGACGGGCGCGGCGCGAAAACCGCAGGTCCCGGGTCCGGAGCCGGCCAACCGCCGAAAAATTGACGTGCCAACATATCCGGCGCCGCCAATGCGCGGCGTTTCCGCTTCAGGAGAATTATCGCATGACATCATTCATATGCCGCGCCGTTCGTCTTACGATCGCAACGGTTCCGGTCCTTTTCCTCGCCGGCGCCTTTGGTCTGGCCCCGGCGCGCGCGAAAGGTCCGGATTCCCTCGCCGATCTCTCGGCCCAGGTGTCTGATGCGGTGGTGAATATTTCTGCGACGCAAGTGGCCGACGGCGGCAAACACGGCAAGGAAGGCGGCGACGTGCCGGGCCTGCCGCCGGGTATGGGTCCAGGCACGCCGTTTGACGATTTGTTCGAGGAATATTTCCGGCGCAGAGGCGGCGGCGGCGGGGGCCGCGGGATGCAGGACGCGCCCCGGCAGCATAAATCAAGTTCACTGGGCTCCGGCTTTGTGATCGACGCAGCCGGCATCGTGATCACCAATAATCACGTTATTGATGGCGCGAACGAAGTGCAGGTCATTTTCAACGACGGCCAGAAGCTCAAGGCTGAAATCGTCGGCAAGGATCAAAAGGTCGACGTCGCCGTGCTTCGGGTGAAACCGGAGAAGCCGCTCAAGGCGGTGAAATTCGGCGATAGCGATCGGGCCCGCGTCGGCGACTGGGTGCTCGCCGTAGGCAATCCTTTCGGCCTCGGCGGCTCTGTAACGGCGGGCATCGTCTCCGCGCGCAACCGAAACATCGATAGCGGACCCTACGACAATTACATCCAGACCGACGCATCGATCAATAAAGGGAATTCCGGCGGACCGCTGTTCAACATGGACGGCGACGTGATCGGCATCAATACGGCGATCCTTTCGCCGTCAGGCGGTTCGGTCGGCATTGGCTTCGCAACGCCGGCGAACACCGTTCAACCGGTGATCGACCAGCTCCTCCAGTTCGGCGAAACCCGTCGGGGCTGGCTCGGCGTGCGCATCCAGAATGTCGACGACGCCATCGCGGAAACGCTCGGTCTTGGCGCCACGCGCGGCGCGTTGGTCGCCGGGGTCGACGACAAGGGACCGTCGAAGCCTGCAGGCATCAAGGCGGGCGACGTCATCACCAAAATCGAGGGCAAGCCGATCAAGGAATCGCGCGACCTGCCCAAGCTCGTCGCGGCCACGCCTGTCGGCAAGGATGTCGAGCTCGTGATCGTGCGCGGCGGCAAGGAACAGACAAAGATCGTCAAACTTGGACGTCTTGAAGACGGTGAGAAGGTCGCCTCGAAAGATGGCGGGGCCACGAAGGAAAAGAACGAGTCGAATGGCGCAGGTTCGCAGAGTGTGCTGGGACTCGAACTGTCGCGTCTGACCGACGATCTGCGCGCGCGTTTCCAGATCAAGGATAGCGTGAAGGGCGGCGTTCTCATCACATCGGTCGATCCGCGCTCGGAGGCCGCCGAAAAACGCCTTCAGCCAGGAGAGATCCTGATCGAGGTCAATCAGGCACCGGTAAGCGATCCGGCCGACGTCGCCAAAAAAGTCAAGGCGCTGAAGGACGGTGGCAAGAAAACTGCCTTACTCGCCGTTGCGAACCCCCAGGGCGATGCGCATTTCATCGCCCTGCCCGTGGAATAGGCTTTCGCCTCATCATCCGGAGTTTACGCAAGCTGCGCGCCTCAGGGCGCGCAGCGCAAAACCTGGATGAATGTTCCTCACCCGGCTTCGCGAAACGAGCTGCGACTGTAGCCCTGCGCGTAGAGAAGCGCCGTCAGATCAGCATAATCGATCCGGGCGGCGGCGTGGGCGGCGACCCCGGGGCATGCGCGACAGGCGACGCCCAGCCCCGCGGCGGCTAACATCTCGAGATCGGTCGCGCCGTCGCCAACGGCCAGCGCGTCCCGAAGCGAGAGACCCTGCCGTGCGCATATTTCCCACAGCGCGAGACGCTTCGCCTCGGCGCCCTGCACTGGTTCCCTGACCCGCCCCGAAAGCGCGTCATCGACGAATTCGATGTCGTTTGCGCGGTTTTCATCGAAGCCAAGCCGCTGCGCAATCGCTTCGGTGAAAGGCGCGAAGCCGCCCGAAACAAGCGCGGCATAGGCCCCATGCGCGCGCATCGTTGCGACAAGCGCGCTGGCGCCCGGCGTTAGCGTGAGACGATCACGCAGCGCAAAGACTTCAGATCGCGTGACGCCTTTCAGCAAAGCCACGCGTTCACGCAGCGCAGCGGCGAAATCCAGTTCGCCGTCCATGGCGCGTCTGGTGATCGCAGCGATATGCGCGCGCAGTCCCTTGCAATCGGCAAGCTCGTCGATGCATTCCTCACGAATGATTGTCGAGTCCATATCGGCGACAAGCACCGCCTTTCTGCGGCCGCGAACCGGCTGGACGATCACATCCACCGGAGCCGGCGCAAGCGCAGCGCGCAACGCATCTGAAAGTGCCGTTGACGGCCACGCGCCATCCACAAACACATCCGCTGCGCTTTCCGCCGCGAGCCATTCGATCCGCGCCCCGGCGAGACCCGACGTGCGTAGCGCCTGCGCAAGCGTTTGTGGCGAAAGACGCGCCCCGGACCCGGCGACGCATGTCGCAACCAGAGCGGTCGATTTCGACATGGCGTCCTCTGGCATCATCGAGACTTTGACATGACGCATGGTTGCGCGGCATTAGACCTATGCCGCCGCGCGCCATTCTCATTGCAGGTCCGACAGCCTCCGGCAAGTCTGCGCTGGCGCTGACGCTCGCCGCGCGGATCGGCGGCGCCGTCATCAACGCCGACTCCATGCAAATCTATCGCGATCTCCGCATTATCACCGCACGGCCAACGCCGGAGGAAGAAGCGCAACGACCGCATCGACTGTTTGGCCATGTCGACGCCTGTATAAATTATTCGGTCGGTCGCTGGCTCGCAGATCTGTCTGACGCGCTGGCGCAATGCGACGCACAGGGCATGATCCCGGTCATTGTCGGCGGCCCCGGTAGGTATTTCCGGGCCGCGCTTTACGGGCTGTCCGATATCCCCGCCGTGCCGGACGACGTGCGCGCGCGGGTGCGCGCAGCCGCAGCAGGCAAAACGGCGCCCACGCTGCACGCCGAACTCGCGGCGCTCGATCCCGAAACCGCCGCACGCCTGCGGCCGAGCGATCCCCAGCGCATCCTGCGCGCGCTCGAAGTGTTTGCGGCGACCGGCAAGCCTCTCGCCGCCTTCCATGGACCGCGAACTGCCCCAACCCTCAACCCGCCAGACTGCCGCGCCTTTTTCCTCGCGCCCGATCGCGCGACCCTCTACGCTCGTATTGACCGGCGTTTCGAACGGATGATGGAAAGCGGCGCGCTTGCGGAAGTTGCCGCGTTGCGCGACCGTCGCCTCGATCCTTCGCTGCCGGCGATGCGCGCGCATGGCGTCCCCCATCTCATCGCCATGCTCGACGGACGCATGGGTCGAACAGAGGCGATTTTGCGGGGTCAGAGCGACACCCGCCGTTATGCGAAGCGACAATGCACCTTCGCGCGCCATCAGCTCCCGACATTCGCGTGGCTCGCGCCGGATGACGCGGCGGGGCAAATCGAGCGCGCGCTCAATGCGGACGGCTCATGAAAATCTGGAATACTGACAGCATGATCTCCACGGCGATCAAAACAATGATTGTCCATTCGAGACGCACCGAACGCTCGGCGTCGATCAGATCCGTCAAGGCCCGCGCGGTCTCGCCGATCACGTCGATCTTTGCGTTAAGCGTGCGGCCGCGCGCCTCAAGCTCATATTCGTCCTCGAGACGCGCATAGAGACGTTCGAGATCCGGCCGATCCCACAGAACGTCCGGCTTTTCGTCGACCGCGACGCGGCCCGAAACGCGATGGCGCACGAGGAGCGTCTGGCCGATGAGTTCGAGCATCGCGCGCCGTTTCCATGGCGGCCGGCCCCTGAGCGCGAGCTCCGCCGCGAATGGCTCGATTGTATCGAACACAGCGTTGACGCGCCGTTCGTCGCGGGCAAGCGCGACGCTTTTCGCCAACGCGTCGGCGATAACGAGGAGACGCGACTCGGAAAGGTCCTTCACCGCAAGCCGATCATTGGCCAGCGCCTTTTCCTCGCCTTCCGGAACGATTTCAACGACCAGCGACTCGTCGTCTCCGAGCGTTGCGCCGGAACCGCGACCGCCGATCTTTCGGACGATTTCGTCCTCCTCGATCGGAGAAAGACCAAAGAGTACGGCGACGCAGAAGCGTTAGAGAACCGCAAATCCCGTTGCGCCGACATGAAACGCCAGCGGCGCGCTCGAAACAAGGTCAGCGCGTTCAAGGCCGCTCGTGTCGATTCGCTCACCGAGCAGGAGGGCGCGGGCGAGAAGAATGCCGCGTCCGACGGCCGGGGATGCGGCGTGGCTCTCCGTTACGGACACGATCTACTCCCGAAAATATGCGCGATACGCCGTTGCCGCCCGTCCTGCGACGGTCTCACGCTTCTTGCGCGCCAGCGGCAAAAACGCTAGCTAGCGCAGCAACGGAGAAAACCGCCCATGACCTACGTCGTCACCGAAAATTGTATCAAGTGCAAGTATATGGATTGCGTCGAGGTTTGTCCGGTCGATTGTTTTTACGAAGGCGAGAATATGCTCGTCATCCATCCCGACGAATGCATCGACTGCGGCGTCTGCGAACCCGAATGCCCGGCGGAAGCGAGTCGCCCGGACACCGAGCCGGACCTTGAGAAGTGGTTGAAACTCAACGCTGATATGGCCCAGAACTGGCCCAATATCACGGTCAAGCGTGAACCGCCGGCGGACGCAAGCGAATGGGACGGCAAGCCGGGTAAATTCGAAAACCACTTCTCCGCAGAGCCGGGAGAGGGCGACTGACAGAGACAGCTATTTCGGCGCCGCAGCAAGCGGCGCAGATCATCGTTAACTTTTTAAACGCTTTATTATTCAGGTATTTGCGTAAAATATCGGCCTTCCGGACGCGCCGGGAGGCGCCATTGACCTTTTGATTTTTGCCCAAAAGCATGCTAGGGCTCTTTTAAATCAGGTCTTTACCCATTGACGGAAACGCATTGCCCCTCGCTTGTCGCCGAGATGAAAAGAGAGGGCGGTGAAGAGGTCGTGCTCGGGCGGAAGATCGGCGCTACTTTCCTGTTGGCAGGACCATGCCCGTCCAATCCTCTCTGAAGCGCCGCGCCCGTCCGCGTGAAACTTGTTTTCTTATGTCGCAGCCGCCCGTCTCCACAGCGGGCAGCATAGGAGTGTTCGTGTATGTCGTCCTCTAATAAGAGCTCAAAATCAAAGACCAGTCATGCGGCTACCAAGACGGCGGCCGGACGCGAGGCGACAAAAAAAACGGCAGGTGCGGCGGCGGGCGTCGAAAAGGCGTCAGCATCCGGAAAAGCGGCGTCAGGCGCTTCGAAGACAGCGACAGTGAAGGCGGCGACGAAAAACGCTACGGCGACAAGCGCCAGAAAATCGGGCGTTTCGGCGAAGGAAGCCGGCACAAAACAGGCGGCCGCTCCGACGAAACCGGCGACGTCGAAGTCCCCGGTAACGGCGCAAACCAGCAAAGGCCAGGCGGCCGCTAAAGCCGCATCGTCCGTCACGACGAGCAAATCGAAGGGGACAACCGCTACGACTTCCGCCCGCCCGAAGCCGGCGGCGGCGCCGGCGCGTGAGGCGGCTCCCGCCCAGACCGCAGCGAAAAGCGCGACAAACGCGAAAACGGAGACCACAAAGAAATTGGCGCCGAAGATTGTTGCACCCGTCGGCAAAGCGACGGTCGCCCCCCTTCCCGCAGCAGCCGTCATGGCGGACGCGATCGCGCAGCCCGCATCTGCGGCGGAAAAGCCTGTCGCGGCGGTCTCTGCGAGCAAGGCGCCGACGCAAGCTGCGCCTCTAAAGGAGCCGGAGAAAGCGCCGGCTCAGGCTGTGGCGAAGCCAAAGGCGGCGCCGCCGAAGAATGGTTTCAAGCTTAGCGAGTTTATCGTCTATCCGGCGCATGGCGTCGGCCAGATTATCGGCGTCGAGGTGCAGGAAGTCGCCGGCTTCAGTCTTGAGCTTTACGTCGTCAGCTTCATCAAGGACAAAATGATCCTCAAGGTGCCGACCAGCAAAGTGACCGCTGTCGGCATGCGCAAGCTGGCTGAGACGAATATCGTCGAAAAAGCCCTGTCCACGCTCAGCGGACGGGCGCGCGTCAAGCGCACGATGTGGTCCCGCCGCGCGCAGGAATATGAAGCCAAAATCAACTCGGGCGATCTGGTGACGATCGCGGAGGTCGTTCGGGATCTTTACCGCTCCGACAGTCAGCCGGAACAGTCCTATTCCGAGCGGCAGCTTTACGAGGCGGCGCTTGATCGCATGGCGCGGGAAATTTCCGCCGTTCGCCGGTTGATCGACGCCGAGGCTCTCAAGCTGATCGAGTCCTTCCTTCAGAAGGGTCCCCGACGCGGCGCGAAGAGCGAAGCTGACGTCGATGGAGATATTGACGGCGACGATGCGGACGTCGAACGCGCAGCCTGAAGATCGTTTCGCAATGCTCAAATGATATGGAAAAGCCCCCGAAAACCGGGGGCTTTTTAGTGTGTTCAGTTTGTTCGGAATTATTCGGCGACGCAGGCCGCTTCCGTCTGTTCATCGCCCTGCCGGCGTGAAAGCTCCCGACGCAATTTGTTCAACGCGCGGTTTTCAATTTGCCGCACACGCTCCTTCGAAATCCCGAGGCGGTCTCCGAGCATTTCAAGCGTTACGGTCTCTTCTGCGAGACGACGTTCGCGCACAATGCGCAACTCGCGTTCCGACAGAACCGCCAGCGCGTCACGGAGCCACTGGGCGCGACGATCTGAGTCGACGGTCGCCTCTACGACCTCGTCCGGCAATGGTTTGTCGTCGACAAGGAAATCCATTCTCTGGGCCGATCCGGACGCATCGTCATCGACCAGCTGCGCGTTCAGCGAAACATCAGAGCCGGACAGGCGCGCGTCCATGGTTTCAACGTCGGCGCGCGAGACGCCCAGCGCTTGCGAACTCGCCTCATGCGCATCCGCCGGAGAGGACGTG
>CAZJAY010000028.1:0-5710 GCA_964543915.1 uncultured Methylocystis sp.
GCATTGCGGCGGCATCCCCGATCCTCGCTGGTTCAGCGTTGCTGGCGTTGGTCGGTCCGGCTCTGGCGGGTATCGATCCATCGCCCAATACGGGCGACTCCACATGGATTCTGACGTCGTCGCTTCTCGTGCTGATGATGTCGATCCCTGGACTGGCGTTATTTTATGGCGGCCTTGTCCGAACCAAAAATATGCTCTCGATTCTTTCGCAGACCTTTGCAATCGTCTCGCTCGTCGGCGTTATCTGGGCTGTCTACGGCTATTCGCTCGCATTCGGCGACGGCGGTTCGCTCAGCCCCTACATCGGCGGTCTCAACAAGATCTTCCTCAGGGGCGTCACCGCCGCTTCAAACGCTGCGACCTTTACGCCCGGGCACGTCATCCCGGAATACGCCTACATGGTGTTCCAGATGACTTTCGCGATGATCACGCCCGCGCTGATCATCGGCGCCTTTGCGGAGCGCATGAAATTTTCAGCGGTTATGCTTTTTGTGCTGCTCTGGGTCACGATCATCTACTTCCCGGTCGCGCATTGGGTTTGGGGCGTCGCGGATCCGAACGCGCTTGTTGACGCAGCGACCTTGCTCGCAGCTGCCAAGGACGAAGCCCAAAAAGCGGCCGCACAGGCGAAGATCGATGAGATCAACGCGGCGGTCGGCTGGCTCGCCGGCAAGGGCGCGCTGGATTTCGCGGGCGGCACGGTCGTGCATATCAACGCCGGCATCGCCGGCCTCGTCGGCGCTATTATGGTTGGTCGCCGGATTGGCTTCGGCAAGGAAGCGCTTGCGCCGCACTCATTGACCATGTCGATGATCGGCGCCTCTTTGCTTTGGGTTGGCTGGTTCGGCTTCAACGCCGGCTCCAATCTCGAAGCGAACGGCGTGACGGCGCTGGCCTTCGTCAATACGATGGTTGCGACGGCGGCTGCGGCGCTCTCCTGGATGGTCGTCGAGTGGATCGTGAAGGGCAAACCGTCGTTACTGGGTCTGATCACAGGCGCTGTAGCCGGTCTCGTCGCCGTGACGCCGGCGTCCGGTTTCGCGGGCCCGATGGGCGCGATCATTCTCGGCCTCGTCGTCTCCCCGATCTGTTTGTTCTTCGTTGACGTCGTGAAGCGCGTCGCCGGCTACGACGATGCGCTGGACGTCTTCGGGGTTCATTGCATCGGCGGCATCACCGGCGCGCTGGCGACGGGCCTGCTCGTCAATCCGGATTTCGGCGGGACCGGCATTACCGACTACACCAATCTCGAAGACTTCGTCGGCGCATATGATATGGCGGCCCAGATGAAAGCGCAGGCGACTGCGGTGGTCGCGACGCTGCTGTGGTCCGGCATCGGATCGGCGGTCCTTTACAAGATTGTCGATCTGATTCTTGGCCTGAGGCCGGAGCCCGATCAGGAGCGGGAGGGCCTCGACATCACGGATCACGGCGAGCGGGCCTACAACTACTGATTTACAGATGCAGTCACGACGCAGGCGGCGCCCTACGGGGCGCCGCTTTTTTATTAAAGAGGCGGAGCGCCGTGACAGGGAACATTGCGCGACCGGGCTGCACGCGTCACCATGGCGGCATCCTCTCAACGGAGCCGATCGCCAATGCGTCAAATCCGTAATCTGTTTGTCATCCTTGTCGCGTGTTGGTCGGTTTTATTCGCATCGACCAGTGCCCGGGCGCGCGACGTAAAGGCGACCTTTGTGGTCTTCAGCGACCTTTACGAGATGCAGGAAAAAGACGGTCGTGGCGGTTTCGCGCGCATCGCCGGCGCGATCCGCGCAGAACGCGCCCGCAACCAACATGTCTTCGTCGTCCATGCCGGCGACGCGCTTTCGCCTTCACTCCTGTCCAGCGTCGACAAAGGCGCGCATATCATCGATCTTCTGAATGAAACGGGCATCGATATTTTCACGCCAGGCAATCACGAATTCGACTTCGGCGAGGCGACGTTTCTCGCCCGGATGCAGGATGCGAAATTTTCGCGCCTCGCCGCCAATATCCGTAGCGCTGACGGTAAACGCCTTGATGGTTTCGCCGACGAAAAAATATATGACGTCGAAGGCGTCAGGCTCGGCGTCTTCGGTCTTACGACGCCCGAGTCCGTCACACGTTCGAATACCGGCGCGCTCCGTTTCGCGCCGCTGATTGAAACTGCGCGCGACGCGGCGCGCAAATTACGTTCTATGGGGGCCGATCTGGTGATTGCGGTCACCCATTCCGAATGGCAGGATGATTTGCGGCTCGCGAAATCCGGCGCGATTGATTTGATCCTTTCGGGTCACGACCACAATCTCCTTGTCGCCTATGACGGACGGGCCGCACTCGCCGAAACGCAGGACGACGGCGCCAATATCGTAGCGGTCGATCTCACGATTACGCTGGACGCCGCCGGGGAACGGCGCGTCGCATGGACCCCGCGTTTTCGAATTATCGACACAGCCGATGTCGCGCCCGATCCGGCGATCGCCGCCCGCGTAGCGGCCTATGCCGCCCGACTTGATGCCGCCATGAGGCTACCGATTGGCAAGACGCGCACGGCGCTCGACACGCGTAAAGCGAGCGTAAGGGGACGTGAGACGGCTTTTGGCGACTTCATCGCCGACGCCATGCGTACGGCGACCGGAGCCGATCTTGCGATCATCAACGGCGGGGCCATTCGCGGCGATCGCCTTTAGCCCGCCGGCGCGCCTTTGACGCGCGGCGACATCCTCGCCGAACTCCCGTTCGACGACCGGCTGGTCGTAATCGAGCTGAGCGGCGCCGATGTCATGGCGATCCTGGAGAATGCCGTTTCACGGATCGGTCGCGACGACGGCCGCTTCGGGCAAATCAGCGGCGCCCGGATCGTCGTGCGCGCGGACAAGGCCCCCGGCGCGCGCATCGAGACAATCACAATTGGCGGCGCGCCCCTCGCACGGGATCGCACATACCGGGTCGCGACAATCGACTTTCTCGGACGCGGCAAGGATGGCTACAGCGCTTTCTCACGTGGCGGCACGGTCATTGGCGAGGTGGACGGGCCGGCGCTTGTCGCAACCGTGATCGAGGCGATACAGCGCCAGCGCGAGATCGCGCCGGTCGAGGACGCGCGGGTCTCCGTACGTTAGCCCTTGGCCAACAGCCCGCCGATGGTTTCATCCGCACGTCGACAGTTTTCGAGCGCGGCGGGGAGCCATAGCTCACGCGTTTCTTCGAGCCGAAACAACGTCGCGCCGCCGGCGGCGAAAGACCGGAGGCCGGCTCGCCGGCTCTGCAGAAAGTCCCGTTCCGCTATGAAGGGATATTCCGCGCGGATCCGACCGAAATTTCGCCAGAAAACCTCCCATGGCGCGCCGAGCGATGACAGATCAAGGTCAAGAAAAAGGGCAAGATCGCGCGGAAATTCCGCATAGGGCGGATCATCCGGCGCGACGGCGGTGAGATGCCCGGCGGTCGCGAGGATCATCTCCTCGATTGCGCGCGACCCAACCGCGTCAAACCGGCTATGGGCGCGAAATAACGCCGCACTGTCGCGAACATTGTCCGCGTCCGGACGGGCGCGCCCTGCCCCCATGTCGGTAACGAAAACTGAGTCGTGCCAGAAAATCGCCGCAGCGATCAGATCGACGCGCGTCGCAAGATGCGTCAGCTGATCAAGTTTGCCGAGCAAATCCTCGATGTGGGTCCAGTCGTGATAGCCGCGCACCGGATCGCCATAAGCCGACGCCAACGCGGCAAAGGCTCCGGGATCGTGCAAGGCGGCGATCCTGTTCCACCATGTTTCGATAATCGGCGGGATCATGCGTTCGCCGCGCCTGCGAGAATTTTGCGTCCCGGAGTCATTTTTCTGACAGCATCCAGACCGGCGGCCTCTCGGCGCCGGAATCTTCTGTTTCTGAAAACACCGAAAAGCGGCGCGCGCATGCTTCATACAAGCGTGTCCAGCCCGCCGCGCAATCACGCGACAAACTTTCGGCCGCTCGCGCAGCCCCTTCGAAGTTCCGGCGATAATAAAGCTGCATCATCTCATCGTGCGATGTGCGCCAGCGCACATACAAATCCTGTTTAGCGATTTCCTCATCCCCCGCCAGCGCGAAAATCTGCACCGGCGCGGCGCGACCGACCACCGCGACCCAGCCCAGATCGAGCCAGGCGACATCGGGAACCGCATCGCGAATGGCGCCAGACGCCAGCACATCCGTGCCGAACGCTTTGCTTGCGCCTTCAAGGCGAGACGCGAGGTTCACGGCATCGCCAAGGATGGAATAATCAAATCTGCGAATTGAACCCATATTGCCAACGCTGCAGGGTCCTGCATGCAAGCCGACGCCAAAGGAGACGGGCGCCAGCCCCTGAAAAACGCGTATTGCGTTGAATGTCGAAAGTTCGGCGCGCATGGTCAACGCCGCCGTGACAGCCTTCGCATGATGGCGCGGAATATCGAGCGGCGCATTCCAGAAAGCGAGAATGGCGTCTCCGATATATTTGTCGATTGTGCCGTCGCAGGCAAGAATCGCGTCAGTCATGGGCGTGAGATAGGCGTTCATGAACGCCGTCAGTTCGCTCGCGGAAAGACCCTCCGATATGCGGGAAAAACTGCGCAGATCGCAAAACAGAACGGATAGTTCGCGCGTTTCGCCGCCGAGGACGAGCAACTCGGGGTTTTCCGCCAGCCGCTCGACGACCGCCGGCGCGACGAATTTACCGAAAGCGTTACGCACCTGATTACGGGCGCGGTTCTCGGTGCGCCAGAGCGTGACCGCGCCGACGAGATAGCCGCCGATCACCACAAGGCCCGGAAAGACGGCGTCAATCAACAGGCCATATGTGTCGAAGAGGTAAAAAGCGCCCAGAGTAAAAGTCACGACGAGCGCCGGTCCGAACAGCGCGGCTACGGCGGCCGGCGCAAGGAACAAGAGCGACATGGTCAGAAAAAAAGCCAGCACCGCAACGACGCGCTCGAGACCGATCGCCCAATCAGGCCGATACAGAAGCGCGCCGGACATGAGCGACTCGACAAGTTGCGCATGCACATCGACGCCCGCGATGGCGGGTTCAAGCGGCGTCGCGCGCAAATCTCCCAGCCCGACGGCGCGGGCGCCAACGAAAACGATCTTCCCCTCGATTTCCGCCCGTGGGACTTTTCCTTCGTAAATCGCGAGGACGGAAAGAACGCGCGCTGGATCAGCGCGTGCATAGCGCGGCCGAACCTCCGCGGCCGGTCCGGTCGCGATATCGAAAGCGCCGACGCGGATCGCATTCACGCCGCTTTGCACGCCAAATGCCGTCTCGCCGCTCGCGTTGGAGGCGCGGATAACGTAGCTGCCGGCGCCCTGTGCGACACGGAGCGCCTCGATGGCGAGGGACGGCGTTAGACGATCTCCCGCCCGCATAACCAGTGGCACGCGACGCACCACCTGATCGCGATCCGGCGTCCAGTTCGTAGCGCCGAGACCTTTCGCAGCTATCGCAAGTGGGGGGATCGGGGCGACCAGGCCGCCAAAGGACACCAGAAAAGCCGATGGCTCGTCGCCGAGCGTTACAAATCCAGCCTTTTCAGGCGTCTGGCTGTCGCCAGCATCCGAAAGCGCCACGCCCAGAACGGTCGGCGCAACCGCCATGGCGTCAGCGAAGCGCGCATCCCCGTCCGGGGTTTCACGCATGATGCGCGTCGCCTCCGCCCGAAGACGCACATCGGTCAGGGAATCAATAAAGGCTTTTGCGCCGGCCCGGT
>CAZJAY010000028.1:5810-10571 GCA_964543915.1 uncultured Methylocystis sp.
GCAGGCGCAGGGGCAGGCTGGTTGCCAGCGTTCGCGCCACTCTGCACGACGGCGTTGCCGGCCCATTGCGGCATGACGACGTCGAGTCCCGCCGTCGGGCCGAACTCCGGCGTCCGGTCCTGATAGAGGCCGAGATCCGCCTCGCGATTCTGCGGTGGACGCGAAACGCCACCGGTCTGTTTGCCCTCGCTCCGCATTTGCCGCGACATCTCCGCGACGACCGGGGCCGGAACCCGGTAAGGCTCTGAAACGACCCCATTCGCATCGACGCAGACGCCGAAACCGGCGCGGGTCAGGATCTGTTGATTGCCTGCGCCCGTCACCGTAACCCGTCCGTACTGATGGACGACGAGCGTCGCGCAAGCGCCGCCAACGCGCGCCATCATCGAACCGCCGCGTACCCCGATCGAAGCTGTCGGCGTGCGAACGCCGGTTCCGCCTTCATGGCTGACGCCGCCGCCGACGAAGCGCATAACGCCCTTCGCCAGAGAAACGCCCTGACGCCCGCTGGCCCCGTTGTAGACAAATTCATCGATGGTGACAGCGCTGTTGCGACCGACAGTCATGGTGGACGAGTCATTGAACACGATCTGCGCGCTGCCGGACGCCGATGTTTCGATCCGCTCGCGATTTTCCACGCCATTGCCAACGGCAAGCGCGCGCGTGTTTCCGCCAGGCGGCGTGCCCTGCGCCGATTGATTGACCGCGCCGACCGCCCCAACCTTTTCAGCGCGGGCAGGAGAAGCCGCCGCTGCGCAAAGCGCAAGCGAGGCGACGATCCGTATCGGCGTGTAGACCTTCATCGACGCGTTCCCTGCCTAGAATTTTGCGGTCGGGCCAAAACTGACCGAAAGATTCTGCATGCTGAAATTCGAGATATTGGAGATATTGCGCGAATACTCGACATTGCCGGCGAAGCCGAACATTTCGGTAATTGGCGCATCGAGCAATACGCCGCCCGTCCATGCGGCGTCGCGACGGGCAATGAACGGATTGACCAGCGGATTCGCCGCATCAAAGGCGAGATGCGTGAACCGTCCGTAAGGCGCCACCGTCCAGCGACGCGGTATCGCCACATTCGGCGGATCGATGTCGAATTTAACCATGCTCTGAAGGTCGACCTGATCCGAACTCTGCGGCGCGAAATTCGCATTCGCCCGCGAATAGGCGCCGCGTCCTTCGAAACTAATCCTGTCGTTCAGGGCGTAATTTCCTGCGACGTAACCCGTAACAACGTCGCCCGTGGCGATGGTGGAAAGGGTGCTGTAGGGGCGGAAGCCAAACGGAAAATAGCCCCCGCCGCCGGTGTTCAGTTCGCGATTGACCCAGAGACTCCGCAGCTCGACGCCGGGTTCGAGCGAAACGCCCGGCGCGAACTCGCCCCGGAAACCGACTCCGCCGCCTCCGGCGTTGAGATAATTCGTCGATCCAAGCGTCGAAACAGCGCCGGTCAGATAGGGACGGACCGAGAAGGCGTTGATAAAATTCTGCGGGATAAAGAATCTCGGTCCCACGGAACCGCCAAAAAGCGTCACGCTGTATTGCGGTAAACGAAATTGCTCCGTCGCATAGGCCGTCACGCGCGTTTCAACCCGATCACCATTCTGTCCACCGAATTCATAATCATGCGCAGCCTGAACAAGCTGAAACGCGTTGACGTCGCCCTGCCGTGACGCACGCGCGGAGGGAAGGCCGATGCCGCCTACCTGGAAAAGATTATTGGTTGGAAAGAAATTCGCATTTGACTGCGCGCGCAGGCCGGTTTGCAACCGAACCGACAGGCGGCTTGTTTCGGTCTGTTTCTCAATCTCGGGCAACTGTGCCTGAATCTGGGCCCGCTGCACCGCATCAAGGTCGCTATCCGCAAGCGCGGCATGCAGATGTTCAGCCGCGAGGCCATAGGCCCCGAGGCGAGCGTAAAGAAATCCCAATGTTTTTTCGGCGCGCGATAGATGCGGGTTAAACATCAGGAGACGCTCAAGCGCCCCAATCGCCGCCTCGTAATACCGTATTTCGGTGCACAGGGTTACGTATCGAAAAGTTGCTTCATAGTCCTGCGGATTACGCTGGATATGCGCGGCGAGCGCCGATTGTACCGCCTGCGCATCCTGCGCGCGCGCTGGCGCGCAGGCGAGGATAAGCGTCGCGATGATAAGTCGACCGCAGGTGACGAACTTTCGTCGGGAAAACACGACCATATCCTCAAATAAAACCGCTGCGCCTCGTAAATCCGGGCTTCGGATAAGAAGCTGCACCACTTCGTTGCTTGCCTCAAGCGCCGACCCGAGCGGTGAGATTTTCGAAATCTCTACTCATATTATTGATTCTACAGTGAAATAATGGACTGTTTCCGCCATCGCTTGTTTTACTCAGGCAATGACGAAACGCCTGAACCGGCGCTTTTTCGTCGATTGTGTCGCGCGCGCCACAGCGCAAATCAACAGCCTGTGATGCTTTCGCGACAAAATGGCAGGACGCAGGAGGAAGCCGCCCCGGCATCGGCCGCAGGCTGCGGAAAAGGTAACGTGCGCATTCCGGCGCGACGCAGGCGCGCGGCCCCGTCGCGCCTACGCGCGCGATAGAGGGACGCTGAAGTCGAGACGTGGGTCGCAAGCGTCTCCCGCAAGAGGATGAAAAGTTCAGCAGCGACGTCAGTCGCGCCCCGTGCGATCGCCCCGCGTATATCCGCGACGATGAGCGGAAAAACCGGCGCGCCGGATGCGGCCTCGAGATAGGCGGCGAGAATGAGCCGGCGGCGCGCCTTCGGAACTGCGCCGACGATTGCTTCCGCGGGCGCAAGACCAGCGAGCCGACAGCAGCCGGCAATTGACAACGCCCTGAAGGTGACGACCCGCTTTTTCATCGGCTCCCCGCTTTCATCCATCCCGTTTAAATGACCGACGGGACGATTTCTGGCGTGAGGCCAAGGGTTTTTCCGTGCGACGGCGCACACCGGATCCGGGCCGAAGTTCACTCTATTGATTATCACTCATGGCGACCTTGATGCGCTTTTCGAGTACGGCCGGTTTTGGCAGGACAAGCCCGCCACGGATTTTTTCCAGCAGGCCGTCCTCGATCATCGCCGTCAATTCGCGGCTGACCTGTTCACGACGACAGCCGATGCGCGACGCAAGATCGTGCTGATAGGGAGGCGGCGAGACGATCGCCTGCCCTGGCGACCCCTTGCGCGGCGCAGACAATCTCAACAATTCGGCGTAGAGGCGGTGTCGAAGATCGAGCACGCTTCGCTCGAAAAGCCGGGTGTTGAGTTCGCGCACCCTCGACGTCAGCAACCGTAACAATCTTTCGCAAATTTCCGGCTCGCCGAGCGCAATCTCCCGAAAGACGCCAGGAGGAACGATCAGCACCTCGGCGTTGGTGAGCGCCGTCACATTCGCCGAGCGCCGCGCGCCGTCTATCGCGGCCATTTCGCCGAAGAAACGGCCAGGCCCGAAATCGCCCAATATCATTTCCTTGCCCGCAGCGGTGCGATTGAGCACCCGAACGTCGCCGGAAACGATGAAATACACATCGTTGGACTCGTCCTCGTAATCGACGACAAGTTCGTTCTCCGCGAACCGCCGTCGCTGGCACTGGCGGCCCAAATTCTGCGATCTGGCCGGATCGAGGCCGGCGAAAAACGGTATGCCGTCGAAAAGCGACAAGGCGAGGCTCCTGATTGGGCCGGAAAGCTTGATAATGACCCGGGAACATCGGCCGCGTCGAGCCTCGATCTCGGATTTCCGCAGTTTTTCGGCGTGCTGGCGCCTGACGGCCTGACCGTTCATGATCCTCGCATGACCCGTTTCCGGCTCGCGACATTCAATCTCGAAAACCTCGATTGGTCTCCCGACGAGGATGACTGGTTCGAGCGCCGGGTTTCAGCGCTCGCGCCGCTGCTTGATCGACTCGACGCCGATGTCCTTTGCCTCCAGGAGATCGCAGCCCGGAAAATCCATAAGCAGGGACCCAGAGAACCGATTGCGCTGACGCGGCTGCTCGCCCGGACCCGCTACGGCGACTTTCACCGGGTCATCAGCCAACGACCCGGCGGCGCGTCGCCGGCCGATGTTCACAATCTTGCGATCGTGAGTCGCTGGCCCATCGGCGGCGCGGCGCAAATTCACCACGATCTCGTTGCGCCATGGGACTGGCGGCCCCCGCAAGACAATGATGTCGACCCGCCGCCAATCCGGATCACCTGGGATCGCCCGCTTCTGTGCGCCAGCATCGCGACGCCAGGCGGTGCGATGCTACATCTTGTCAATATTCATCTGCGTGCGCCGCGTCCGGCTCCTGCGCCAACGGCGCGCGGGAGCGGCTCCAGCCGGTCGCTCGTCGAGGGACAGTTCATCGCCGCAATGAAACGCGACGGCCAGGCGCTTGAGGCGCGGCTCTATATCGAAAGCCTGTTCGGCTCAGATCCCGAGGCGTACATCGCCGTTTGCGGCGGTTTCAATGCTGACGAACATGATGCGCCGACACGCCTCCTGCGCGGCGGCGACCCCGAGATGCGGATGGGGCCGCGCGCGCTTTGCCCGATGGAGGAACGGGTTTCATCCGGGCGCCGATATTCGGTGATTCACAACGGGCGACCGGCCTTGATCGACCATATCCTCGCCTCGCCCGCGCTAGGCGCGCTTTGGCGGAAGACCGAAATTTTCAATGCGGGAATTGTTGACGAAGTCTATGCGCCCGAACGGGTCGAGGGCTCCCTGCATGCGCCGATCATCGCCGAATTCGTTTTGTAAACGCCCTAAG
>CAZJAY010000029.1:0-10534 GCA_964543915.1 uncultured Methylocystis sp.
GTAGTCGAAGCCGAACTCGTTGTTCGTGCCGTAGGTGATGTCGCAGGCGTAGGCCGCCGCGCGGCCAGCATCGTCAACCTCGTGAACGACGACGCCGACAGTCATCCCGAGGAAACGGTAGACCTGCCCCATCCATTCGCTATCGCGTTTGGCAAGGTAATCATTGACCGTGACGACATGCACGCCCTTGCCGGCGAGCGCATTCAGATAGACGGCAAGGGTCGCAACGAGCGTTTTGCCCTCGCCCGTGCGCATCTCGGCGATCGCGCCCTCATGAAGCACCATGCCGCCTATGAGCTGCACGTCGAAATGACGCTGGCCGAGGGTGCGTCGGGCAGCCTCACGGACAGTGGCGAAAGCAGGAACAAGGAGATCGTCGAGCGACGCGCCCGCCGCGATCTGCTGCCGGAATTCATCGGTCCGCGCCCGCAACGCCTCATCGCTCAGCGCCGCAATCTGCGGCTCCAGCGCGTTGATCGCCGTGACTTTCGGGGCATAGGTCTTGAGCCGGCGGTCATTTGCCGTGCCGAAAATCTTCCTGGCGAGGGCGCCGATCATCCCGGAAACCTTTCTAAAAAAAGGACTGGTGCCCCGCCGGGGGCGTCGCCACCAGGGCGGGCAGGGCCGGGCATCGCATTTTTCGCGGAAAAACAATGCGCTGTCGCGGAGCCCGACCTTCGGGGGCAAAATCGGCGCTGGGTTTTTCCGCCGGAGAGATAAAAGGCGGCGCAAACCTTGTCAATAAAAGGGGTTTCGATGCGTCACCGATCCACGGGGGCCTCATTGATCGCCCGGAACGGCTGCGGCAGCCTGCCCGTAGCCAGATATTCCGAAAAGAGTTTAAGGCCGCGCGGCTCATTGCCGTTCGGATGCACCAGCACAATCGACCCTTCGCGGGGCGCCGGACCGATTGCCAGCCAGGAATCGGCGCCCAGCGGGATCAGACGAAGGTCGCGTAGTTTATCAAGCAGGGCGGCGTTGGCGACGAGTCCGGGAAAACGAAAGAAGACGGATGGCGTTTCGCCGTTGGCGAGCAGCAGCTTCTCGGTCTCGAAAACCTCCCTTTCGAAATCCACGCCAGGTCGGAGCAAATAATTCTGCCGGTCCGCGAGGCCAGCGATATAGGGATGGGAATAGGAGTGATTGGCCCATGTTATGCGCACCGCGCCGCTTTCCGCCCTCTGCCGGAGCCATGCGAAATCAGCCGCGTGATGCGCAAGCCAGGCGCCCGAAATCGCGAGCGTCAGGGGCGCGCCCGGGGCATGGGCGATAATTTCCTCGATAAAGCTGCGATCGAGCGGACGCGCGGTCGGACAGAGGTCCCCGGTTACATAAACGCCGGCCCCGGCCCCATGGATCAGCCCGGCGTTGACCAGCGCAGGCGGCCGCGTCGCTTCAGGCGGGGCGCGAAGCGCGCGAAAAAACCGCGTCTCGACCTCGTCTTCCGACGCCGTTTCAGCGCAGCGTAGACATGCCGCGCGCTCCAGCCGGGTTTCCAGCGACTGTGGATCAACCGTCAGCAGGAGCGCTTCGCCCTCTACCGTCATCCGACGCGTCGCCAGTCGCTCGCCATCGCCGGCGGCGCAGCGCTCCAGCACAGACCTGTATTCCTCGACACGGTCTGCACGCGCGAGACCAGCGGGCGCCGCAAGCCTTACCGGCGCACAGGCGGGCCCGGACGGCCCCTGCGCCATTGCAGGCCCGGCGAGGCTGGCGCAGAATAGAGCCAACGCAAGAGGACGCTTCATGTGCGCCCTTATGGGCAATCGACCAGAAAATGAAAAGTCGCGCCTTTCTGTCGAACCGGGCGAAAACCCGGAGACGGCGGCGCGCCTTGGCGCGGAAATCGCCGCGCGCTTCGGGCCGCGCGATGAGACGCCGCTCGCCGTGACGGCGCGTGACGCCGAGGGCGCCCTGATCGGAGGCCTGAACGGCGTCACGCACTGGCGCTGGCTCTATATCCGGCATCTGTGGGTTGCACGCGACCGGCGGCGCGCCGGCCTCGGCCGGAGCCTCATTGAGGAAGCGATTTGCGTCGCGATCGGGCGCGACTGCATTGGCGCCTATGTCGATACATTCGAATGCCCGGTCGCAGCATGGTACGAGAAACAGGGCTTCCGGCGCATTGGCGCGATTGAGGACTTCCCGCCCGGCGCCGCCCGTATTTTCCTTATGCGACGATTCAGACCGGAGCCGACGTCCTGACGCCGGCGGCCGGCCCCATGACGGCGATGGCGCTCTACGCGCCGGGGACCGCGCTCGTCCGGGAGACGCGACCCAAACCCCTGCCCGGCCCGGAAGAAATCCTCGTGCGAACCGAAGCCTGCGGCGTCTGCCGGACGGATCTCCACGTAGTCGACGGCGAGTTGCCGCATGCGCTTCGTCCGATCGTGCCGGGGCATGAGATCGTTGGACGCGTTGAAGCGATCGGCGCGCATGTTACAGGTTTTGCACCGGGCGCGCGTGTCGGCGTGCCATGGCTCGGCCATGCCTGTGGCCATTGTCCCTATTGTGCGGAAGACCGCGAAAATCTCTGCGACGATCCCCTTTTCACCGGCTACACGCGCGATGGCGGCTACGCGACCCATGTCGTTGCGGACGCGGCCTTTTGTTTCCCGCTGCCCGATGACGGCGATCCTGCGCTGCTGGCCCCGCTCCTCTGCGCCGGCCTGATTGGATGGCGCACGCTGCGCATGGCGGGCCCAGCGCGAACGATCGGGATCTACGGTTTTGGCGCCGCCGCGCATATCATCGCGCAGGTTGCGATCCGGGAAGGAAGACGCGTCCACGCTTTTGTGCGGCCCGGCGACCACGCGGCGGCGGAGTTTGCGCGCGCGCTCGGGGCCGCTTCGGCGCAGGACTCGACCGGGGCGGCGCCGGAGGCACTCGACGCCGCCCTGATCTTCGCGCCCGTCGGCGCTCTTGTGCCGCAGGCGCTCGCATCGGTGCGTAAGGGCGGCGCGGTCGTCTGCGGCGGCATCCACATGAGCGACATCCCCGCTTTTCCCTATGCGCGCCTCTGGGGAGAGCGCCGGCTTCTCTCCGTCGCCAATCTCACGCGCGCAGATGCGCATGAATTCCTGGCCCTCGCGCCGAAACTTTCTCTTGAGATGCGGGTCGTGCGTTACCCGTTGGCGCGCGCCAACGAGGCGCTCGCCGATCTGCGCGCCGGACGCCTGCAAGGCGCCGCCGTATTGATCCCCTGAACCGATCGAAGGATCAGCGTCGCAACGCGGCAACCTGGGCGACAAGCGTATCGATATCCGCGTCGGCAGGCGGACGCCGCCAGCTTATCTCTCCCGTGTCTTTCTTTATCTGTTCCCGTAAAATGGCGACAGTGGCGTCGGACGGATCATCGACCCGACGCACAACACGCGCTTCCCGGCGAGAAAGATCGGCATCGAGCCACAGGCCGAGAAAGGGCGTCTGCGCGTGCGATGCAAGCTGCTCGATTTCCGCCCGATCCTGCAGGCGATCGAAAACGGCGTCGACGATCACCGGCCACCCCCGCGCCGCAAGCGCCGCAGCGGACGCAAAGAGCGTTTGATAGACTTTCCGCGAAACGGCGGGCGCATAGGCCTCTTCCGGCAACCGCTCGGTCGCTGCGACGCCGAACATCGCCTTTCTCAGCCGGTCGCTGTTCAGCGTGCGGGCGCCCGGCGGCCCACCGATACGCGGAGCGAGCGCCGCAGCGAGCGTGGATTTGCCCGCGCCGCTCAGCCCGCCAATCGCAATGACGCAAGGCGAGGACGGCGAGAGCAGACGCATGGCGAGATCGAAATAATCGCGTGCGATCGCTTGATGGTCCTGCGACGCCTCGACATGGGCGCGGATCGTCGCGCGAAAGGCGAGGAAGAAAGGCAGCAGCGGCAGACCATCACTCTCGTCGCGCGCATCGAGATACCTGTTGAAGGCGACATTCGCGAGATCGTGCGCGCCGGCCCGCCACAAATCCATCAGGAGAAACGCGAGATCATAGAGAACGTCAATGGTCGCGATGTCTTGAGAAAACTCGAGGCAATCGAACGGCGTCGGGACACCCTCGAACAGACAGATGTTTCGCAATGTCAGGTCACCATGACACAGACGCACTGCACCCTGCGTCCGCCGGCGCTCAAGTAGCGTTGCGCCTGCCGCAAGCGCTTCACGAAGCCGGTGGGCGAGCGCCGCCGTTTCGTCAGCCGTTGTCAGACCGCAGATGCGGAGCGCAGCGATAGCCCTGTCGAGACTATCGCCCATGGCTGCAACGCCGCCGCGCACAAAATCGGGCTCGGCTGTTTCGTGAAACTGTGCGATCCGCCGCGCCAGTCGCTCGATCATCGCGTGCGAAAGCTGGCCGTTGCGCGCCATGACGTCAAACAACGCCGCATCAGGAAATCGACGCATGACCACAAAGGCGTCGACCAACTCGCCATCCGCATCGAGAGCCAGTGCGCCATAGGCGTCGCGAACGATGCGGTGGACGCCCAGATAAAGGCCAGGCGCATAGAGACGATTGAGCGCGACCTCGCGTTCACACATTTCGAGCCGACGACCCGGCGTCGAAAAATCCAGATAGGGAAATCGCACGGCGCGTTTGATCTTGCAGGCGCGATCACGGCCGAGAATCACGACGGAGATATGCGTCTCGACGACATCGACGGCGCCGCCTTCCAAAGCCGCGACAAAGTCGACGATCTCTCGCATGGCGCCGTCAATCATCCTCGAGAGGCTCCGTCTCCCATCGCGCGACGTAGAGTATTTTCGCCAGATGCGCGAGCATGGCGTAGAGCAGGAGAAACAAACCGAGCGCGGGCCAATAGGCCGGCGGGAGCGGGACAAGGCCAAGCGTCGGCGCCAATGGCGAAAAGGGCAAAGCCGCTCCTGCAAGACAGACAACGAAAGTCATGCCAATCAGCGCGCCACTCGCGTGACTCTCGAAAAACGGAATTCGGTTTGTGCGGATGATATGGACGATCAGCGTTTGGGTGAGGAGCGACTCAACAAACCATCCCGTCTGGAAAAGATCAGGTTTGTCCCATGCGTCGAAGACAACAAGCATGAGAATGAAGGTTGCGTAATCGAAAATCGAGCTGATGGGCCCGACGTAGAGCATGAACCGCGCGATTCCATCGATATCCCATTTGCGCGGCTTCGCGAGCCATTCCGGATCGACATTGTCGGTCGGGATCGCCGTCTGCGAAAAATCATAGAGAAGACTGTTTGTGAGGATCTGGACCGGAGTCATGGGAAGGAAAGGCAACATGGCGCTGGCCCCGAGCACGCTGAACATGTTGCCGAAATTCGAACTGGCGCCCATCCGGACATATTTCAGAATGTTCGCGAAAACCTTGCGTCCTTCGATAACGGCGTCGTTCAGCGCCAGCAGACTTTTTTCGAGCAGGATAATATCGGCGGACTCGCGCGCGATGTCGGCGGCGGTGTCGACGGAAATTCCTACATCAGCGGCTTTCAGCGCAAGGCTATCATTGATCCCGTCGCCAAGGAAGCCGACGACGTGACCCTCCCCACGCAGCGCAAAGATGATCCGTGCTTTCTGGGATGGGGTAAGCCGGGCGAAAATCGTTGTCGTGGTGGCGCATGCGGCGAGCGCAGCATCATCGAGACCGTCAATCTCCGCCCCAAGCAAAACATCGCCGATCGGCAGACCGACATCGCGGCACACCTTACGGGTGACGAGATCATTATCTCCGGTAAGAATTTTCACCCCGACGCCGGCGGCGGCGAGCGCGGCGATCGCGCGCGCGGCGCTATCGCGCGGGGGATCGAGAAAGGCGATGTAGCCGAGAAGGGTCAATTAGCTCTCATCATCCCGCGAAAAGGTCGCCTGCCCGGGCGACGCATCGCGATATGCGACCGCGACAACGCGAAAACCGTCGGCATTCAACGCGGCTGTCTCGCGCATCGCAGCGTCGAGATGCGCGGGATCGAGCAAACCCTCGGCCGCAACGGATCGAAAGCGCGTGGATACGGCAAGAACTTCCTCGACGGCGCCCTTGCAGATGAGAAAGCGCGCGCCGTCGTCGCGCTCTACCACGACGGAAAGCCGCCGTCTTACGAAATCGAACGTGATTTCGTCGATCTTGCGAAAGCTGTGATCCGGGCGCAGGCGCGCCGCCAGCTCTGCATGCTCCAGGACGGCGATATCGAGAAGATTACGCAAGCCCGACTGGAAATGACTGTTGAGATAGGCGAACTCGAGCACCTGCGCCGACTCTGCGCCGTAGATATCGAGATGATGCTTGAGAATAATGCGATCCTGCGTGAGCGTCCCGGTCTTGTCCGTGCAGAGCACATCCATCGCGCCGAAGTCCTGGATAGACGCGAGCCGCTTGACAATGACTTTCTCACGCGAAATGGCGAGCGCGCCCCGCGCCAGATTGACGGTGACGATCATCGGCAGCATTTCAGGCGTCAACCCGACCACGACGGAAATCGCGAACAGGAAGGCGCCATACCAGTCGCCCCGGACGTAACCGTTGATCAGAAAGACGAGCGGCCCCATCACAATCATGAACCGGATCATGAGCCAGCTGAACCGGCCGACGCTCTCATCGAAACCGGACGGCTCGTCCTGATCGACGAGTTGCGCGGCAATATCGCCGAAACAGGTCTGGACGCCGGTCATAAGAACGACCGCGTGGCCGTAGCCGCTCACGACATTCGTGCCCATGAAGGCGAGATTTTCTGCGTCGAGTAGCGTGGCGGGCGCGAGGACGGCATGGGCGAATTTTTCGACCGGGAGAGACTCCCCGGTCAGGGTCGATTGATTGACGAACAGATCCCGCGCATCGATCACCCGGACGTCGGCGGGAATCATATCGCCGGCGGCGAGTCGGATGATGTCGCCCGGCACCAGATCCTCAATCGCAACGTCAACGAAGCCGTCGTCCGCATCGCCCGCTTCCGGTCGCGCGACGCTGACGTGCACCCGAACCATCGCGCGCAGCCGCATCGCCGCGCGTCGCGAGCGACGCTCCTGCGCGAAGGCGAGCAGGACGCTTAGCAACACAATCGCGGAGATCACGAGAGCAGCGCGACGATCGCCAAGCGCGAAAGAGGCGCCAGCGAGTAGAGCCATCAGTCCGTTCAGCGGCGTAAAAAGATGCACCGCGAATGCGCGCAGGGCCCCCGTGCGCGCGTCGGGCGCAAGCCTGTTGTCGCCGTAGATTTCGCGGCGCGTTGCCGCCTCGGCCCGGCTCAGGCCGGCCGGATCGACGGCAAGATCGGCGAGAATTTCCTCTGGCGCGCGCGTCGCGGCCGACACGAGATAGTCGTGGACGGCCTGGTCCGGCGCGGGGTCCGCTGACCGAAACGACGACTTTCTGCCGGATGCGATCATCGCGTCGTCTCCGCGACGGTCCCGCCGCCGCGCCCCCGATGTTGCAGATTTGTGCCGGCGCGGCAACAGGTCGCGGAACGCGCTTTCGACGCGTCGCCTACTCCATGCCAAGCGCAGAGAGGTAGAGGTCGAGGATTTCCTCTTCTTACTCCCGCTTCTGCTTGTCCAGCCGGCGCAGTGAAACGATTTTCCGCATCACCTTCGGATCGAAGCCCGTACCTTTCGCCTCGGCGTATACATCCTTGATGTCGTCGGCGATCGCTCTTTTTTCTTCCTCGAGCTTTTCAATGCGTTCGATGAAGGCGCGCAGGTGGCCGCCGTCCACGGCGTTGCTGTTCATGTAACTGTCCTTCGAGGTTTTCCGCGCACCGCACGAACCGCCGGTCGCCGCAGGTTCAGGCGGCTGTGCGACATGCGGCTTCAGCCGTCAAGCCGAACGGCCGGGAAATCCCCGCTATCCATCGCGGACGCGTCTTGAAAGCGAGCGCCGCACGCCCGACATCCACTAATTGACAATACGAAAGATCTGGGATCGATATGAGCGGCGAACCAATGCAATGGACAAACCCGGCCCCCTCGGGCGCGGCGCTCGAAGGCGTCCGAACCCGGCGCATCATGGCGGTGGCCGTGGATTTTCTGGTTGTCGCGTCGCTGTCGACTGCGCTTTTTATTGGGCTGATTGTTCTCAGTTTCGGCATGTCGCTCGCCTTTGGCCCGCCGCTCCTGCCAATCGTGGCGTTTTTCTATAACGGCCTTACCGTTTCGGGGCCGCGCATGGCGACCCCCGGCATGGCGTTGATGGGGTTGGAGATGCGGGCGATGGATGGCGGCTCGGTGGATTTCCTTCAGGCCGCCGTTCACGCAATCCTTTTCTACGTGTCGTGGTTTTTCCCGCCTGTTCTGCTCGTGTCGCTTTTCGCCAATGACAAGCGGTGTCTGCATGATATGGTCGCAGGCGTGATTGTTCTGCGTCGTCCGGGCTGACGGCGCGACGCGCGAGGGACACGAACCAGCGTGACCAGAGAGTCCACAGGCGCGCCGCAATTTTATCTGACCGCGCCCGCTCCCTGTCCATACCTTCCGGGACGCGCGGAACGGAAGGTGTTCACGCATCTGATCGGCTTGCGTGCGCCGGCGCTGAACGATGCATTGACCCTTTCAGGTTTCCGTCGTTCCCAGACCATCGCCTATCGTCCAGCCTGCGAACACTGCCGGGCGTGCGTTTCGGTTCGAGTCCGGGCGGCGGCGTTCGCGCCCTCCCGCAGTCAAAAGCGAATTCTTTCGCGCAATCGGGAAATCGTCGCTGTTGATCGCCCGCCGCGGGCGACGCCGGAGCAATTTGCGCTTTTCCGAAAATATGTCGCGAACCGCCACGCCGATGGCGGCATGGCCGATATGAGCATGATCGATTACCAGATGATGATCGAGGACACCCATATCGACACCCGAATGGTCGAATATCGGGCTCCGACGCAGGACGGCGGGCAGGCCGCGCTGATCGCCTGCTGCCTGACCGACAGGCTCGCCGATGGGCTTTCCATGGTCTATTCCTTCTATGATCCGGACATGGCGCACCGGTCGCCCGGCTGCTTCATGATCCTCGACCATCTGACGCGGGTCAGGTCAGAAGGGCGGCCGCATCTCTATCTCGGCTATTGGGTCGAGGGCTCACGCAAAATGGCTTACAAGGCGCAATTTACGCCGCAGGAGCGGCTCGGACCGGATGGCTGGAAACCGGCCCCCGACTCCTTTTAACCAGACGTAAACCATCGCGGCAAAATTCTGGCCGCGCTAACCGTATTTCAAACGTGCGACGCGATACTCGTTTCGAAATATGGGGTGCAGTGATGGTGTATTTGTCCTTCATGTTCGCGCGCGGCGCTATTGGTCTTTCGGGCCTTGTCTGGCTCGCCGCGCAAAAACTCGCGGAACTCGATGCGGTTCACGAATGGGCGCGCGCCAGCCTCGACGTGCATGAAACGCGTCGCCATGCGCTGATTCTCGATCTGCTGACCGCGCTGCGCGCCTTTACCCTCGAAAATCGCGAAACAGTCGAAGCCTTCGCCATTACCCGCGCCGCCGCGATGCGGGCCGCATCGCAGCAAGCGCGCCGTCTCGCCGAGACGCGTCTCGACGATGGCGTCGTTCGGTTGCTTGATATTGCGCATTCGTCGGAAATTCTCGCCGGTTCTGCCGTCTTTGCCGAATTGCGCGCGGAAATCGAGCAGAATCAGGCGGAAGTTCTGGCGGCGCGCGACGTTTTCGCCGCCGCGTGTCGGGATTACGATCGCGCTTTGCGCTTTGCGCCAGGGCTGCGGCGCGCGATGCGTCTGCGCCGACACGAGCGGGTTGGCTATACGATCGGCGACACGCCGGCGAGCGCCGGAGGGGCCGTCCCGGCGAAGGCCTGATCCGCCGGATGCGGCCATAAAATCGCCGGACTATCCGGGCATTATGGAAACAACCGGAAAAATTCCCTGTTGTCGCGGCCGCAGCCTTTGAGGCTGCGATTGCGCTGACGTTACCGTCCGGCGACAGGCACGACTGGAGCAGCCAGTGCGCATTCTCGCATTTTCGACGATTTCCCTTGGTCTTGCGCTCACCGCGACGCCGGCGTTCGCCGAAACGGGCCCGGCTGAATGGGCGCAGCCCTACGACGCGGACGCGCGCCTGACGGTGTCGCGCTCCACGACCCCGATTCTCTCCGAGGCGACCGTCGCGGCGACCGAGGCGGCGATCGAGAGGTTCCGCGAATCGGTCTCAAATGGCGGCTGGCCCCAGGTCCCATCCGGACAGCAACTCAAACTTGGCGCGAATAGCCCCGCCGTCTCGGCGCTGCGCAAACGTCTGATCGCCTCGGGCGACATCGGTCAGGAAACCGGAACAAGTCCGATTTTCGATTCCTACGTCGTCGCCGCCGTGCGCCGTTTCCAGGCGCGCCATGGCATCATCGAGACGGGCGTCGTCAACCAGCAGACGTTCGCCGCGCTGAACGTGCCGGCTGACACACGGCTCCGTCAGCTCGAAACGAATCTCGTGCGATTGCGCAGCTTCTCAAAGGATCTCGGCAATCGTTACGTCACCGCCAACATCCCGGCGGCTCAGGTCGAGACGGTCGAGAACGGCCAGGTGGTCACGCATCATATCGCCGGGGTCGGCAATATCGATCGCCAGTCGCCCGTCATGCAGACG
>CAZJAY010000030.1:0-4165 GCA_964543915.1 uncultured Methylocystis sp.
GTCGATCTCGCCCGGATTTCGATCCTCGCGCTGGCCGAGCAATATCTCGCCTTTATCGAGGCCGCCCGACGGGTCCGGCTCGAACTTGCCGCCGATTACCTCGTTATGGCCGCATGGCTCGCCTTTCTGAAGTCGCGTCTGCTTTTGCCGGAGCAGCCCAAAGGCGGCGAGGAGCCATCGGCGGCAGAACTCGCTGCGGCCCTCGCGGAACGGCTGCGACGACTTGAGTTGATCCGTCTTGCGGCGGACAGGCTGACCCAGCGCCCGCAGCTGGGGCGAGAAATGTTCCTGCGCGCCGCCCCCGAGGGAGTCGAGACGATCGCGCGCCCGAAATATCAGGCGAAGCTCTTCGATCTGCTTTCCGCCTATGCGCGCCAGCGTCAGAAGACCGCGACCGCCCGGGTTGTGTTGAAACAACGCACGGTCTGGTCGCTGGCTGAGGCGCGCGATGCGCTCGAACGGCTCGCGGGCGTCGCCGCCGAATGGACGGTGCTGGACGATTTCCTGCTGCATTACTGCGCCGATCTTCAAACCGCCCGAACCGTTCGCGCCTCCGCTTTCTCGGCGTCGCTCGAAATGGTCCGGGAGGGGCGTTTCGATATCCGGCAGGACAGACCTTTCGCGCCCTTGTGGGTCCGGCGGCGCGTAACGCCCGCCCCCGAAAATCACGAAGCGCAATTTTAGGGAGAGGATGGGTTGGGGCAACCGGCGGAAAAGATTGAGCTCTTCGATGCGGACAGCGACGACGCGCTGGCGCTGCGGGAAGCGCGGCTGCGCGAAGCCGAGCGGATCGTCGAGGCGCTGTTGTTCGCTGCGGCGGAGCCGCTCGACGCAACCGAGCTTTCCCGCCGCATCGAGCCCGATCTGGCGTTGGATGAAGTGATCGAACGTCTGCGCAGTCATTACGCCGGGCGCGGCGTCAACCTCACCCGCGTCGGCGCGAAATGGTATTTTCGCACCGCCGAAGATCTGGCCTGGCTGCTTGCGCGGGAACAGATCGAGGAGCGCAAACTTTCGCGCGCGGCCCTCGAAACCCTCGCGATCATCGCCTACCACCAGCCGACGACGCGCGCCGAAATCGAGGAGATACGCGGCGTCGCCATCTCGAAGGGCACGCTCGACGTGCTGTTGGAGACCGGCTGGGTCCGTCTGCGCGGTCGCCGCAAGGCGCCGGGTCGACCGATCACCTACGGCACGACCGACGCCTTTCTCATGCATTTCGGTCTCGAACAGATCGCAGACCTGCCGGGGCTCGACGAACTCCGCGGCGCCGGGCTTTTCGACGGTCGACTGCCGAAGGGATTCGGCGTGCCCCAGCCCTCTGACGACGCCGCGCTCAGGGAAGACGAGGATCCTTTGGAGGACGAGCCGCCGATTCTCCTCGAAATGGATTTTCCCGAAGAGATTTCCACGCCCGATCAGCCCGAAGGGCCTGGCGACGCGTTGGAACCGGAAGACGCACCCGACGACGCCTGATCCGAAGATCGTCGTCTTCTTGTTTTCGGGGCCTCAACGGCATAATTTCCGGATAACCCCACCGCTTTGCGGTTTGTCCCATCAAGGAGGCGCGCCCAATGGGCAGTCTGTCAATCTGGCACTGGATTATCGTCGGCGGCGTGGTTTTCGTGCTCTTTGGCGGCCGGTTCAAGGTCTCCGACGTCATGGGCGACGTCGCCAAGGGGATCAAGGCGTTCAGGAAGGGTATGGCCGAGGATGATTCGGAGCCGCCGGCCACAGTGGACTCCGGCGCCGCCGAACGCCGCGCCATCGAGACAGACAAACCGGCCGACCGTAGCTAGGCCGGCCAGGTCTCCCCGGTGGTTTCCGGGCCTCGCGGATTAGACCCATGTTCGATCTCGACCCTGGCAAGCTTATCGTCATCGGGATCGTCGCGCTCGTCGCGATCCCGTCAAAGGATTTGCCGCGTGTGCTGCGCACGCTCGGACAGGCGACGGGACGCATGCGTCGTATGGCGGCCGAGTTTCAGGACCAGTTTATGGATGCGTTGCGCGAGGCTGAACTCGACGAGGTTCGCCGCGAATATGATAATGCTAAAGCCATGCTGAAAGAGCCGCTTGCGACCGATGGGCGTTTCGACGCCGCCGCCGAGGCCCGCCGCCAGATGGCGATTGAAGCCGACCGGCAGAAGCCGGTTGGACCCGTTCCGGATCCGGCCGCCGCCAACGGGGCTCCTGAAGTCTCGCCCCGCGACGCCACCAGCGCGCCGCAGCGGGACGCGGACGCATGAACGACGTCGATGAAGCGGAAATCGAAGCGAGCAAGGCGCCGCTGATCGAACATCTCATGGAATTGCGGGAGCGGTTGATCAAATCGCTGCTTGCGTTTCTCGCGATGTTCATCCTCGCCTTTTTCTTCGCGAAGGACATCTACAATATCCTTGTCGCGCCCTACACGCAGGTCGCCGGCCCTGAAGCAAAGCTGATCTACACGGCGCCGCAGGAGTATTTTTTCACGCAGATCAAGGTCGCGCTGTTCGCCGCGGCGTTTCTGTCGTGTCCCATCGTTTTGTCGCAGATTTACGCCTTCGTGGCGCCTGGCCTTTACCGTCACGAACGCGCAGCGTTCCGGCCCTATCTCTTCGCGACGCCGATCTTCTTCGGGATCGGCGCGTTGCTGGTCTATTTCCTCGTCATGCCCAATCTGCTGAGTTTCTTCATCGGCATGCAGCAGGCGAATGAACCAGGTCGCGCGCGGATCGAACTGCTGCCGCGCGTGTCGGAATATCTCTCGTTGATCATGACGCTTGTTCTCGCTTTCGGCGTTGTTTTCCAGACCCCGGTAATCCTCACCCTGCTCGGCCAGGCCGGGATCGTCACGTCGACGTTTCTTGCCGAAAAACGACGCTACGCCGTTGTGATCGTCTTTATCGTTGCGGCAATTCTGACGCCGCCCGACGTTTTCTCCCAGCTCGCGCTCGCGCTGCCGGGCGTGCTGCTTTACGAACTGTCGATCCTTTCCGTGCGGATGATCGAGAAAAAAAGAGAGGAGGAGCGGACAACGTCCGGCGAGCAGCGCTAGCATTTACGCTTGCCTCACGTCCGACGTCACAGCTCCTGGAACGTATGTACGACATCAAATGGATTCGCGAGAACGAAGCGGCTTTCGAACGTGGCCGCGCACGCCGGGGGCTCGATCCTGTGACCGTGCAGCTTTTCGCCTTCGACGACGCACGCCGCGCCGCGATCGCCGAATTGCAGAAGGCGCAGGAGCGCCGCAACGCCGCTTCGAAAGAGATCGGCGCGGCGATGAAAGCCGGCGATGCAGCCCGCGCCGAGGCGCTGAAGGCAGAAGTCGCGGCGATCAAGGACAATTGGGAAAATCTGGAGAGCGCGGAGCGATATGCGATCGCCGAACTCGACAATGCGCTCGCCGCGCTCCCGAACACGCCGCGCGACGATGTGCCGGATGGCGTTGACGAGAACGATAATGTCGAAGTCGCGCGCTGGGGCGAACCGCGCGCTTTTGACTTCTCCCCGAAAGAGCATTTCGACCTCGGTGAGGCGCTCGGCCTGATGGATTTCGACACGGCGGCGAAAATTTCCGGCGCGCGTTTCGTGGTGAACAAAGGCGCGCTGGCGCGGCTTGAGCGCGCGCTGGCGCAATTCATGCTCGATCTGCATACGCAAGCGCACGGCTACACGGAGGTGAGCCCGCCGCTGCTGGTGCGCGACGAGGCGATGTTCGGCACGGCGCAATTGCCGAAATTCCGTGAGGATCAGTTTCCGGCGGGCGACGGCTTCTGGCTCATTCCCACCGCCGAAGTCCCGCTCACCAATCTTGCGCGCGAGTCGATCATTGATCCTGCGCAACTGCCGTTACGTCTCACCGCCGGCACTTACTGCTTCCGCGCCGAAGCCGGCGCCGCCGGACGCGATACGCGCGGCATGATCCGCCAGCATCAATTCTACAAGGTGGAGCTTGTCTCCACAACCACGCCGGAAGAATCGCTCGCGGAACATGAGCGCATGACCGCCTGCGCGGAGAAAGTGTTGCAGGGGCTTGGTCTGCCCTATCGAAAGGTTCTTCTCTGCGCGGGCGATATGGGCTTCGCCTCGCAGAAAACTTACGATCTCGAAGTCTGGTTGCCGGGGCAGGGGAAATATCGCGAGATTTCGTCGTGTTCGGTCTGCGGCGATTTCCAGGC
>CAZJAY010000030.1:4265-10494 GCA_964543915.1 uncultured Methylocystis sp.
CGCGAATTGACCGACGATGTATTCGTCATCGCGCCGGAATTCGAGCAGTCGGGCGTCGCGCATTCGCTCTCGCTCAACGATCCGCTGCGATTGCGCGAGATTTCGCCGCGCCATTTCGCGCTTAAGGGCACGCCGACCGATTGCGTGATCATGGGCGTGCGGCACATCCTGCTCGATCATCCGCCCGATCTGGTGATTTCGGGCGTCAACAGCGGCCAGAATATCGCCGAGGATGTGATTTATTCGGGCACGATCGCCGGCGCGATGGAAGGCGCGATCCTCGGGGTCCCGTCTATCGCGCTTTCGCAGGTCTATGATTTCTTCGCGGGTCGTCGAACGATCATCTGGGAATGCGTCGAAGCGCATGGGGCCGCCGTGGTGAAGAAAATCCTCGCCGCCGGCATCCCGCGCAATGTGCTGATGAACGTGAATTTCCCGAATTGCCGGCCGGAAGCTGTCGCGGGCGTCGCCGTTACCATGCAGGGTCGGCGCAGCAACGATCTCATGAAAATCGACACCCGTCACGATGGGCGGGGCAATCCCTACCATTGGATTTCTTTCCAGCGCGGCAATTTCACGCCGGGGCCCGGGACCGATCTCAGGGCGGTCGAGGACAATATGATCTCTGTGACGCCGCTCCAGCTTGATCTCACCGACCACCCGACGGTCACGCGTTTCGCGGCGGCCTTCGAGGCGGCCCCTTGATCGACGACGTCGACCACGGACTGCTCGCGGCGCGCGGCGCGCTTTTGCTCTCGATCCGTCAGGCCGGCGTCCATGATCTCGATATTTTGCGCGCCTTCGAGTCCGCGCCTCGTGAGGAATTCGCGCCCTATCGGTTTCGGGATCTCGCCAACCGGGACATCGCCCTCCCGATCGGCTGCGGGCAGACCATGCCGCGACCGGTCGAGCTTGCGCGTCGGATCGCGGCGCTGGGCTTGGGGCGCGGACATCGCGTGCTCGAAATCGGCGTGGGCTCTGGCTATGCCGCGGCAATTCTGGCGCGGCTCGCGCGCGAGGTCGTTTCGCTTGAGAGATACGCCACGCTTGCGATCGAGGCGGCGCGTCGCCTCGAAGCGCTCGGCGTCGGAAATGTCCGCGTGCTGCAGGGCGACGGGATGGCGCCCGACCGCGATCTCGGCGGTTTCGACCGGATCATGCTTCATGGCGCCATTCTTCAGGTTCCGGAGGCGCTGACCGATCGGCTCGCGCCTGGCGGCGCATTGCTGTTCGCGCGCATGGAGCCGGGCGGCGCGAAGAAAGGCGCGCAACGACTGATCCGCCTCGAGCGCAACGCGGCGGGCGCATTTTTGACTCGCGACATGGGACCCTGCCGGCTCGTGCCCCTCCATGCCGAGGTCGCGCAGGCGCTTTGAGGCGAAAGAAGGCCGAAATGGCCGGTATTTACTTTTCTTCTTCAGCCGCGATTCATCTTAAACCGCTCCTTAACCCGCAGCCGATATGAAAGACCCATGGTTCGTGCGTGCGAGTGGGTCGCGTCATGTTTCAGAAACAAAAAGTCGAAATTACAGGCGCCGCATTGCGGCTGATGACGGCCGTCGGCGCCGCCGGACTTATGGCCGGTTGCGCAGACTCCTCGCGTTTGTCAGATCCTTTCACCGATCCGTTTGGCGGTTCAAGGACTGTGTCTCTGTCGAAGACGGTCGATCAGTCGCCCACGGGAGCCATTGAGGATCCCGCAAAACGGCGACCGGTGTCCACAGCCGTCGAGAGTCGGCCCCTTCCGGCGCCTGCGCCGGTCACCGCAGCGGCTACGTCGGCCCCGCAGCAGACCGCTGCGCTTTCATCCGCCGCTCCGGCATCGATCCCGACGCCCGCGCCAGGCGCTGATCCGCACTGGACGGCGAACGGCGGCACGCCGAGCGTTGTCGCACAGGGCGAGAGCGCTGCCATTCTCGCGACCCGTTATGGCGTTCCCACGGACGCGCTGGTGAAGTCCAATGGCTTCACAAGCGCAGCACAGGTCCAGCCCGGCGCTCGACTGATCGTTCCGGTCTATCGTGCTGTTGCCACGGCGAAAGCCGCCCCTGTCGTCACCCCGGCCGCCGCACCGGCTGCTGCGCCGGCGCCAGTCGCCTCTGCGACGGCGGTCAAGACGGTTACGATGACCAAAGCCGAGAAACGCGCGCAACAGCAGGACGAGCTTGCGGCCGCGCGCGAAAAGGCGGCGGCGAAGGAAGCCGAGCGTAAAGCCGCGCTTGCAAAGACGGCGGAGGAGAAGCGTCTCCGGATAGAGGCCGAGCGTCAGGCGAAGGCGCAGAAACAGGCTGAGGCGAAGATGCTCAGGCAGGCGGACGCCAAAACGACCGCCACCAAGGTCGCGGCGGTCGAAGCCACAGCCCCAGCCGCGCCTGCCGCAGCGCCCGCTGCGAAGACCGCGCCCGCGCCGGCGCCCGCCAGGGTCGCATCCAATGTCGACAACACCCCGACGGCGGCTATTCCGCCGGATGCGGCGACGAAGCCGATTCCCGCCGAAGAGGGTCCGGAATTCCGTTGGCCGGCGCGTGGACGCGTTATCCAGGGCTTCAGCTCCGGCGGCAACGACGGGATCAACATTGCGGTCCCCGAAGGTACGCAGGTGAAGGCGGCGGAGAACGGCGAAGTCGCCTACGCCGGTTCGGAACTCAAGGGCTACGGCAACATGGTCCTGATCCGGCATGAGGGCGGCTACGTCACAGCCTATGCGCACAACGGCGAACTCCAGGTTCGTAAGGGCGACAAGGTGAAGCGCGGCCAGACGATCGCCAAATCGGGCCAGACCGGCAATGTCAGCTCCCCGCAGCTTCATTTCGAGCTCCGTAAGGGCCAGACGCCGATCGATCCGACGCGCTATCTCGCCGGGCTCTAGAAATTTCCCATTCTCCGACGCGCCGCGTGCGGGTCGGAGTCATCGGGCGGCGGGTCCCAGGAAAGGCCCGCCGCCCCTTAATTTTTTCGGGCGTTTAATTCATCCGGCCGCCCCGCTATATGAATGGCGAAAAGAGGGGGGCTGAAGCTCGTGAAGTATTTTTTTGTCATCATGGCTATTTGTTTTGCCACGCCCGTTTACGCGGTGGATCCGACCGGAGTGCCCCAATGCGATGCTTTTCTGAAACGCTATGAAAGTTGCTCGTCGGAGCTTTCGCCGCGGCAACTTCACGATGCGCAGAAAGAGTTGCTTGAGGCTGCGATGGGGATGCGCGCCGCAGCGACGGATCCTAAAATCGCTTCTGATCTCGGACGATTTTGCGCGGATCGCTTCGAGCAGATGAAGAAGTCCAGCGACATCAAGGATTGCATGGCGCGGCCGTAAGCCGCCCCCACGCCGCGCATGCTTCGAGATAGGGCTGGGATCGCATTTCCATCAGCCGGGAAACCGTTCGGGAGAATTCTCGTGTTTCTGCGCCCGGTGGTCCCTTGTACAGCGCCGGCGGCTCCTCGGCTGCGGAAATCCCGAGCAGGGCGTGCGCCTCGTAAAGCACGTCGATCAGCATAATCAATCGCCGCGCCTCGTTGCGCCGCTCGGGCGCGATGATGGGGATATCCTCTACGATCATCGCATCGAAACGCCGGACGATTGCGAGATAATCGCCGGCGGCGAGCGGTTTCCCGCAGATGTCCGAAAAATGCAGCCTTGCGACGCGCCCCGTGGCTTGCGGGATGAAGATTGCGCGACGCTTGTTTTCAATCGTGACTGGCGCGCCATGCGTTACGCCCGTCAAGCCCAGATAGAGCGCATCAAGCGCAGCGCCGGCGTCGGCGTCGGCGGGACAGAAGTAGATCTGTCCCGAGGGCGCGCGTTCGGCGCGGTAATCGGTCGTCGATTCAATTCGGACGACATCCAGTCTTTCACGCAACAACGCCACGAAAGGGAGAAAAAGGTCCCGATTACGACCGCCTTCATACAATCGCGCCGGCTCCACATTCGATGTGGCGACGATAATGACGCCCGCCGACAGCATTTCCGAGAAGAGACGCGCAAGAATGCTCGCGTCGGCGATATCGTTCACGGCGAATTCATCGAAACAAAGCAATCTCGTTTCATTCGCGATGTCTGCCGCGACCCGGGCCACGGGGCTGGCCTCATCATCCGGCGCTATGGCGCGCGCGCGATGCAGGCGGTCCTGGACGTCGAGCATGAAGGCGTGGAAATGCGTCCGGCGCTTTTTTTCCCCCGGCGCCGCTTCGAAAAACAGGTCCATCAGCATGGTCTTGCCGCGTCCCACGCCGCCCCAGAGATAGACGCCGCGCGGCGCTGCACCGCGTCGTAGCCGTGCGAGGACAAGACGCGCGAATCCCGTCGCGGGCGCTGAAGAACGGGCGCAGAGACGGTCCAGCAGCGTTTGTAGACTTTCCAGCGCCTTGCGCTGCGCGGGATCGGCGGCAAGCGCGCCGTCGGACACAAGCGCATCATAGCGGGCGCGCAGGCTTAGCGTTGCGGCTGTCATAGCCGCCGCATCTTTCCACGGGCTTTTTCGAATGCGCCTCGCTGCAACTCGCAATAAAGCAGACGATCCGGATCGACCGGGCCTGGCATGACGATTCTGCCGTGCGGCACGCGCATGAAACCGACGCGCGCGTAATAATCCTCATCGCCCACAAGCAGAACGAGGCCGTGTCCTGCCTCGCGCGCGGCGTCCAGTGAATACTTCATCAGCTTCTCGCCGACGCCTTGGGAGCGAAATGCAGGCTCGACCGTGAGCGGTCCGAGCAACAGGGCAGGGACGGAGCCGACGAGGATCGGCGTCATCCGGTTGGCGCCCACGAGGAGCGTGCCGACGCGCGCGACGAAGGACAGCGACAGATCCGCCGCGACGCCCTCGCGCAGGCGATAGGCGGTGCGGGCGAAACGGCCCGGCCCGAACGCGCGCTCATCGAGCTTCTCGATCTGAGGCTCGTCGGCGGCTGTCAGCGGGAAAAATTTGATGACGAGATCGATCATGGCGCGACTTTTGTTCGCGCCAGCCCATATCACGGCAGGCGGATCCGGCAAAAGGGCGTCGGGCGCGCTGTAATCGGGAAAGACTGCGTGAGTTTCCATGAATAGCCCCATTCGTCGAGCGACCCGCCTCGACGCCGATGCAATCGCCCGGACTCATATCGCTGCCTGGCGAGAGAGCTACGCGGATCGCATGCCCGCGTCAGTATTGGCGGGCTTTGCACAGGCGGAGTGGCGCGCGCGCTGGGAGGCGCGTTTCGCTGACCTCGAAAAAGACCCGGCGGGCACCGTCTTCGTCGTCTATGATTCGGATGGGGCGCTGGCGGGGTTTGGCTGTTGCGGTCGCCAAACCTCGCAAAAGCTCCTGCCCCTCGGTTACGACGGCGAGATTTCGTCCCTTTATCTTTTGCGTCGAATTCAGCGCCAGGGAGCCGGACGTCGGCTTGTCGAAATCATGGCGTCCCACCTTCTGGCGCATGGATGCGCAGCCTGCGGGTTCTGGGTCTTTACAGACAGCCCACAGGCGCGCGCCTTCTACGAAAGACTGGGCGCCGCGCCTGTCGGGATCGAAGGCGTCTGGGAGACGTTCGGCATGACGTTGTCAGATATGGCGTATGGTTGGCGCGATTTACGCGCGGTCGTCGCCCTCGCCGGATGACAAAGCGGTCGCGGGCGCCTAGTTCTACATGATCCGTTTAATTTCCCCCAGCCCGGAAAACCGCGCCTCATGACCTCGATCCAGACCGCGCCTACGGCGCCAGAGACCGCCGCCGCCGAAAACGCAGAACGCGCGCTGGAACAAATCTCACGGGCGCGCGCCGCCATCGGCGCGGTGATTTTCGGACAGGACGCGGTGATCGAACAGGCGTTGGTCACGATTCTCGCCGGGGGACACGGGCTACTTGTCGGAGTCCCAGGTCTCGCGAAAACGCGGCTTGTGGAGACCTTGGGCAAAACGCTCGGCCTTGCCGAACAGCGCGTTCAGTTTACGCCGGACCTGCTGCCCGCTGACATCATTGGCGCGGAGGTTCTTGAGGAGGCGGCGGATCGCTCGCGCCATTTTCGGTTCGTCAAAGGTCCGATTTTCGCGCAACTGCTTATGGCGGACGAAATCAACCGCGCGTCGCCGCGAACGCAATCGGCGTTGCTTCAGGCGATGCAGGAGCAGCATGTCAGCGTCGCGGGGAAGCGGTACGATCTTCCGCATCCGTTTCACGTCCTTGCAACCCAGAACCCGCTTGAGCAGGAAGGCACCTATCCCTTGCCTGAAGCGCAGCTTGATCGTTTCCT
>CAZJAY010000031.1:0-10168 GCA_964543915.1 uncultured Methylocystis sp.
GGCGCAATCGGGCGCCGCCGACGCCGCCTGCATCTACACGCCATTGGCCATGTGGACTAGTAAAGCGTTGTACTTCAGGTTCATCTTTACCTCTCTCGGATCACGACGACCGTTGCGTCCCCCGCCTTCTCCCCGCAATAAAGCAAGCCGCATGTGGCGATGCGTCAATAGCGCCGCAAGACCTGGCTCCCCGGTCACGCATCGCCCTGTTCTTCCGCATCCTCACCCATGTCGCCGATATGCTCGACCGATACGACACGCTCGTCTTCGGCCGTGTCGAAAACGATCACGCCCTGCGTGCCGCGTCCGGCGATCCGGATCCCGCCGACGGGGCAACGGATCAATTGCCCGCCATCCGTCACAAGCATGATTTCATCGTCCTGCCCGACCGGGAAGGCGGCGACGAGCCGGCCGTTGCGGGTATTGACCGCCATGGCGACGATGCCTTTACCGCCGCGTCCCGTGGTCCGGTATTCGTATGAGGAAGTTCGTTTTCCATAGCCGTTTTCGGAGACGGCGAGAATAATCTGTTCCGCCACCTGCATCGCGGCGAAGCGTTCGTCGGACAGTTCGATCGCGCCGTCGCCTTCCTCCGCTTCCGCCAGCGCCTCGGCCGCGACCTCCTCGCCCATGCGCCGCCGCAGGGCGTTGGCGCGTTTCAGATAGGCGGCGCGCTCCTCGCCCGTCGCCTCGAAATGGTTCAGGATGGAGAGTGAGATGACACGATCGTCCGGCCCAAGCGCAACACCGCGCACGCCCATTGAGGTCCGGCCCTGAAAGACGCGGACCTCGGAAACCGCGAAGCGGATACATTGGCCTTCGCGGGTCGTAAGCAGGATGTTGTCATGCTCGGTCGCCGTGGCGACGTCGACGATAGCCTCTCCCGCGTCGAGCTTCATAGCGATCAGACCATTGCGTCGCACGTCGCAGAAATCCGACAGCTTGTTGCGACGCACTGTGCCGCCGGTCGTGGCGAAGATCACGTCGAGCGTGCTCCAGCTCGCCTCATCCTCGGGCAACGGCATGATCGTCGTGATACGCTCACCGGGCTCCAGCGGAAGCATATTGACGAGCGCCTTGCCGCGCGCCTGCGGGGCCGCCAACGGCAGCCGCCAGACCTTTTCCTTGTACGCCTTGCCGAGCGAGGAGAAAAACAGCACCGGCGTATGGGTGTTGGCAACGAACAGACGATGGACGAAATCTTCGTCACGCGTCTGCATGCCGGAACGCCCCTTGCCGCCACGTCGCTGCGCGCGATAGGTCGAGAGCGGAACACGCTTGATATAGCCGGCGTGCGAAACGGTCACGACCATGTCTTCGCGCGCGATGAGGTCCTCATCCTCGACCTCGCCGTCGGCTTCGACGATCCGGGTTCGGCGCGGCGTCGCATAGGCGTCCTTGACTGCGCCAAGCTCGCTCTTGATGATGCCGAAGAGTCGCGCGCGAGAGCCAAGAATATCGAGATAATCCGCGATCTCCGCCGCCAGCTTGTTCAGCGCTTCGGCGATCTCCTCGCGGCCGAGCGCGGTGAGACGCTGGAGCCGAAGGTCGAGAATGGCCCGCGCCTGCGTTTCGGAGAGACGAATCTCGCCATCAGCGCTCAGGCTATGGCGTGGGTCGGCGATCAACTCGACCAGCGGCGCCATGTCTTTCGCCGGCCATGCCCGCGACATTAACGCCTCGCGCGCAGCGGACGCGTCGGGAGAAGCGCGGATCAGACGGATCACTTCATCGATATTGGCGACGGCTATGGCGAGCCCCACCTGAATATGCGCATTGTCCCGCGCCCGGGTGAGCCGGAATTTCGTCCGGCGGGTGACGACAGTCTCGCGGAAATCGATGAAGGCGCGCAGCACGTCGGGCAGCGTCAGAAGCTCGGGGCGCCCGCCGTTGAGCGCGATCATATTGACCGCGAAGCTCGATTGCAGGGCCGTGTGGCGCCAAAGCTGGTTCAGGACCACGTCTGCGACCGCCTCGCGCCGAAGTTCGATGACGATCCGCATGCCGTCGCGGTCGGATTCGTCGCGGAGGTCGGAAATGCCCTCGATCTTTTTGTCGCGCACCATTTCGGCGATACGCTCGATCAGCGCGGCCTTGTTCACCTGATAGGGAATTTCGGTGAAAATAATTGCCTCGCGATCCTTACGGATCGTTTCAATCTCCGCCGTCGCCCGCATGATGATCGAGCCGCGACCGGTCGTGTAGGCGTTGCGCACGCCCCCTCGACCGAGAATTGTCGCAGCGGTCGGGAAATCCGGTCCGGGAACAATCTCCATCAGCTCGGCGATGGTAATGTCCGGCCGGTCGATCATCGCGATACAGGCGTCGATCACCTCGCCGAGATTATGGGGCGGGATATTGGTCGCCATGCCGACGGCGATGCCGCCGGCGCCGTTAACGAGCAGATTGGGGAAACGCGCCGGCAATACGGACGGCTCGCGCTCCTTGCCATCGTAATTGGCCTGAAAATCAACCGTCCCTTCGTCGATGTCTTCCAGCAAGGCCAGCGCCGGGCGCGCCAGTCGCGACTCGGTGTAGCGCATGGCCGCCGGCGGATCGGCGTCGACCGAACCGAAGTTGCCCTGCCCGTCGATGAGCATCAGACGCATCGAGAACGGCTGCGCCATGCGCACAAGCGCATCGTAAATCGCGGCGTCGCCGTGCGGGTGATACTTACCCATCACGTCGCCGACGATGCGGGCCGATTTGACGTAGGACTTGTCGGGCGTATGGCCGTTCTCATTCATCGAGAACAGAATTCGGCGATGAACCGGCTTCAGTCCGTCACGCACATCCGGAAGCGCGCGGCTGACGATCACGCTCATCGCGTAATCGAGATAGGAGCGCTTCATTTCGTCGGCGATCGACACCGGCCGGATATCGGACCCTGAACGGTCGGACTCGTCTTTTTTGGTTTCGTCTTCGGCCACAGTCGCGCCAACCTGAATTTACGGAAATCCTGCCTCTCTCCTATAGGCGATTCTCAAAGGGCGCGCCAGCCGAGCCGGGCATGAAAAAATCAATAAAAACAGAATTCTAAATAGTTGTCCCCCGGTCTTTGGAAAAGCGCTTCCCACTGCGCCTTCGCGCAATCAGGAATTTGGCCGATTACTCTGTCGACGCGCATTCAGTATGGCCCGGGCCGCGTCGACGTCGCCCGGTTCGATCAGATCAATCTCCGCCGCGCGATTTGCCGGCGACGAAGCTTCCACAGGGGAAGCCGTCGAAGCGGGTTTCTCCGCAGGAGGCGGGGCGATTGCCGATACGGCCGGGGCGTCGGTCGGATCGGGCGCGTCGTCCTGTTGCGGTTCAATGGCGAAGCTATCGGGCTGCGCCGGCGGGGGAACCGCCTCCGGCGGCGGATCGACCGGCTGTGCGGCGTCGATCCGCTCCCGGGTTACGGCGTCCGCGCCGACCGACGACGGTTCATCGCGACGCGAAACGGACGCGCCGGGACGATCGGCGGGACGCGGCGCATCGGCGGCCAGTCCGGCGGATGGCGTGTAGCCAACCGGCTCCATCGCGACCCGCATGCGCAGCGCGGCGATCCGTTCGCTCAGAATTGCGGATCCTTCTCCGGCTTCGGCGTCGGCGCGCACGCCCCGCCGATCCGCGTCGCTTTCGCCGCGGAGCCGTTTCAAAAGAGCGGCTGCGGTTGGCAGATATTTTTCCAGCGCGTCAAATTTCTGATCCGTTCCCGAGCGCTCAGTGCGCGGAGGCGACGACGCGGTGGCCCCGGGCGTCGCCGATGCGGGTGCGCCGGGCTTCCTGACAAGAGCGCGGAGCGTCGGGAAATATTTGTGCAACCATGTCATGACAGGCGCAATGAATGAACGCGCGGGCGCTGTCGCCGCAGCCTCGCCGATGGTTTCATCATGCGTCGCCCGCGCGCGCCGACCGCGCCGAAGGTAAAGTAACGCGAGACCGACGCTGAGGGCGCCAGCCAGAGCAGCGACGAAAAACGGCAACCTCTGTCGAAAACCCGAGAACATCATGCGGACTTTGATCGCCGCAATTGTTTGCGCTTCCTGGCCCTTCTCGATGAGATCCTCGGCAAGGAGCGCGCTGACCCGATCCGTGTGCGGATCGAAGTCATCGTAGGCTTCGCCAGCGTCGAATATAATTGTGTCGAGCCAACGCAACGCGACGTTTTGCATGTTGATCGTCGCGTCCGTACCCTGCGGGCTCAGAAGCGCCGGATCTGGCGCGAAGACGATCATAACAGCGCCATGTCTTCCGAGCGCCCAGGCTTCGCAAATACCGGATGGCTCCGCCCCTTCGCCGGACACGATGATGTAGCAATAGCTGGCCCTGCCCGCGTTCGGATAAAGTTGCGGCGGCGCCAGCCACGTAATAGCTTCGCCTGGCTGGATTTCGTTGCGGCGCACACGCAGCCGCGCGAGGGCGGCGTCAGGCTCGAACCCTTCGGCGTCGCCGACCGGCACAAACCCGGTTTCGAGGAAAGACACCGCCGCGGCAATCGAAGAGGCGTCAGTTTTTTCAACGATAACGCCAATGACTTTCTGGGGTTTCGTCACGCCCAGTCGTTTCAGCGCCGCTTCCCGCCCTTTCGCGGCGACGAAGGCCCCGGTTTCGGGAAGTCTGATTTCGCCGAAATCTGCGATGCGGCGCGGAATTTCGGCGCCGACCGGGACCGGCTGCCTGACCTCCGACGCAGCCGGCCCTGCAAGCTGAGGCGCGGCGGGCGGCGCGAAAACATCCGCGTCCTCAAGGAATGCGGGAAAGCCAAAGGCGAGGATTGGGGATGCTGTGGGCAAAAGCCTTGCAAACGACGGGAGGGGGATTGCGGGCTTTTCCGAGGTGACAAGCGATACCGCCGCCGGCCAGTGATGATCTTCACGCATGAACTCAGGCGGGCCGACCGGCTCCGATGCGGCGGGCTCAGCGGTCGTCTCGGGATTTTCTGCAGGCTTCCCTACGGCTTTGTCTTCGACGACGCGTTTCGCGCGACCTCCGATTTCCCGCCAACCGAACTCTTCGATGATGAGACCGCGCATGGCGGCCCCCCCTAAAGGGTCTGTCTCGGACAAGGCCTCTCCGGATCCGCGGCGCACGAACTTCGCAGACGCGTCAGCCACGCCAATTGCGATGATCGCAAGACCTGAAAGAACAAACAGTTTCGTAAAGGCCATGACCCGCTCCGCCTGCCCGCCTCGGGCGAACAAACGTGAGCATAACCACAAAAGCTGAAAATTTTGCTGACAAGCCGATCTGTCGCGGCGGCTTTACCCTGCGTTTGGCGAGTCCAGTCGCGTCGGATCGACAGGCGTGAGCGCAACACTTTCGCCGCACCCGCAGGCCGAAGTCTGGTTTGGGTTCTCGAAAACGAAAGTTGATGAAAATTTCGTGGTTTTGACGTCCATGGTGGTCCCGAGGAGATAAAGCACCGCGGCCGCATCGACGATTACGCGGCCGCCCTCCGTATCAATGACCTCGTCGCCTTTCCTCGGGGCGCCGATTTCCATTTTGTAGGACATGCCGGCGCAACCGCCCTTCTCAACCGAGACGCGCAGACCGTTTTCGGCCGCTGCGTCGGCGAGCAGGCCGCGCAACCGCGCCGCGGCCGCCGGGCTGACCGTCATAACGTCGGGTTTCGCCGTCAGAGCCATATCCCTCTCGCCTCTCCTGTTCACCACATATCGAGCGCCATGCGCGCTTCATCAGACATGCGGCTCTGATCCCATGGGGGATCGAAAACCATACTGACTTTCACATCCGAAACGCCTGGCACTGCGTTCACGGCATTCTTCACCCAGACCGGCATTTCGCCAGCGACCGGACAGCCCGGCGCGGTCAGGGTCATGTCGATGTCGACGACGCCATCCGCATCGATATCGACCCTGTAGATGAGCCCAAGCTCGTAGATATCTGCAGGAATTTCGGGGTCATAGACCGTTTTCAGCGCACGAACGACATCCGCGAGCAGTTGTTCTTCCGCCTCTGGAAGCAAGGGCGCGGCTGCGGCGACATTGTCGCCGCCGGGCGCGATATCAGTCGAAAGGCCTGCGTCATCCGACATGGACAACCATCCTCCTCACGCCAGAAACGCTCTGGCTTTCGTTAAAGATTCGACGAGCCGATCAATTTCCTCGCGGGTGTTATACATCGCGAAAGAAGCCCGGCACGTCGAGGACAGGCCGAACCCGGCCAAAAGCGGCATCGCGCAATGCGTTCCTGCACGCACCGCCACGCCCGAGCGGTCGAGTATTGTGGCGACGTCGTGGGCGTGGGCGCCTGCGAGCGCGAAGGAAATAATCGGCCCCTTGTCAGCCGCGCGGCCGTGGATCGTCAGACCGTCGATCCCGGACAGGCGAGACATTGCGTAATCAGTCAGCGCCGTTTCATGCGCGTTGATCGCGTCACGGCCGACACGCTCCATAAATTCCAGCGCCGCGCCAAGTCCAACCGCTTGGGCGATTGGCGGGGTCCCGGCCTCGAAGCGATGCGGCGGGGTGTTATAGGTTACGGTTTCTCGCGTCACCGTTTCGATCATTTCGCCGCCGCCGGCATAGGGCGGAAGACTTTCGAGCCATTTCCGCTTCCCGTAAAGCGCACCGATGCCCGTGGGACCGTAGAGCTTGTGCCCCGTAATCACGTAGAAATCGACGTCCAGCGCCCGCACATCGACGTTTAGATGAACAGCGCCCTGCGAACCATCGACACAAATTGGCACACCATGCGCATGGGCGATCTGCGCCGCCTCGGCAATCGGAACCGGCGCGCCGAGCACGTTCGACATATGAGTCAAGGCGACGATTTTCGTGCGCGGGGTGAACATTTTGGCGAAAGCGTCAAGATCGATGCATCCGTCCGGATCCGTCTCGATCCATTTCAGCACCGCGCCCTTGCGCTCGCGCAGGAAATGCCATGGCACGATATTGGAGTGGTGCTCCATAATCGAAAGAATAATCTCGTCGCCAGCTTCGATATGGGCCAGCCCATAGGAAGATGCGACAAGATTCAGGGCTTCGGTCGCGCCCCGTGTAAAGACGATCTCATCCACGGAAGCGGCGTTGAGAAAACGCCGAACCGTTTCTCGCGCGGCCTCGAAGGCGTCGGTCGCGGCATTGGCCAGATAGTGCAGGCCCCGATGAACATTGGCGTATTCATGCGTGTAGAAATGGTCGAGCCGTTCCAGCACGCAGCGCGGCTTCTGCGCCGAGGCGGCGTTATCAAGATAGGCGAGCGGCTTGCCATAGGGCCGAACGTCGAGGATCGGAAACTCCCGGCGGATCGCGTCCACATTGTAAACCGATGGCGGGCGGACGATCTGATTCATTCCGCTGCCCTTCCGGCGATCCAGGCCGACACACGCGCGGCGACGAACTCGACCGGCGCGTCAAAAGTCAGCCCGTCGAGCGCTTCAAGCGCAAAAGCCGATACGAGCAGCGTTTCCGCCTCGGCGGGCGGCAGTCCGCGCGTCATCAGGTAGAATAGCTGGTCCCGATCAAGCTGGCCGCTCGTTGCGCCGTGCCCGCATTTGACGTCGTCCGCGTAAATCTCAAGCTCCGGCTTGTTGCTCATCGACGCCCGATCGGAAAGCAACAGCGCCTTGGACTGCATCACGCCGTCGGTTTTCTGCGCTTCGGGCCGCACAATGATCTTTCCCTGGAAGACGCCGGAACCGCCGGCGTCCAGAATTGAGCGAAAACGCTCACGGCTCTCGCCGGCAGGCGCCATGTGTTCAACGACGAGGGTCGTATCGACATGCGCGCCGTCACGCGCGAGCGTTGCGCCGTTAAAGACCACGCCAGCCCTTGCGCCCGAAAGGCGCGCGAAGATTTGCCGCCGGGTCAGGCCGGCGCCCTCCAGCAGCGCAAACGCTTCGATCCGGGCGCCCTCATCAAGCGTAGCGAGGAGGGTTTGCACAAGCACCGAGCGCGGATTTTGTGCGTCGACATGCGAAAAGAGGTTGAGCCGGGCCCCGGCCGCCAGCGCCGTCACAAGCGCCTGATTGTCATGCGTCGCCGCGCGATCGGCCGTGGTCTCGATGATCGTCGCGTCAGACTCAGCACCGCACAGGATCAATGAACGCGTGAAAACCGATTGCGGTGCGTCGCCGGTCGAAAGGGTCGCGATTTCAATCGGCCGCGCTACGCGGACGCCGGGCGCGATGCGCAACACCGCGCCGTCCTGCATGAGCGCAGCGTTCAGCGCGACCAGGGGATCATTGCCGCCAAGGCCCGAGGCGGCGAGCGCCGAGGCGTCTTCCGCAGCAAGCAGGGCGCGAAGAGAAAGCGCCTCGACGCCAGACGGCAACTCCGCAAGATCGGAAAGATCGGGACGGAAAACGCCATCGAGCACGATCAGCCGTGCTGCATCATGCGCTTTCGGAAACGCGCCGGACGCGGTGGTTGGACGCGCCAAAGGCGCCGGTTGCGCCAGCGCCGTCTTGATATCGGTGTAGCGCCACGACTCAAAGCGACGGCCAGGCAGGCCCGTCGACGCAAAGTTTTCCCATGCGGATTCGCGCAATGTAAGCCCATGATCGCGCGGCTGCGCGTCATAGGCAGCGCGATAGAAGGATTCCGGTCCGTCCGTGAGATTCGCCATCGTCTCAGGCAGCCTCTTCCGTGACATAATCCTGATAGCCGCGCGCTTCGAGTTCGAGGGCCAGCTCTGGTCCACCGCTGCGCTGAATGCGACCCCGCGCCATCACATGCACCGTATCGGGCCTGATGTAATCGAGCAGCCGTTGATAGTGGGTAATCACGAGGAACGACCGATTTGCGGCGCGCAGGGCATTGACGCCATCCGCCACAACGCGCAGCGCGTCGATGTCGAGGCCGGAGTCGGTTTCATCCAGAATAGCGACCTTCGGTTCGAGCAACGCCATCTGAAGAACTTCCATGCGTTTTTTCTCGCCCCCGGAGAAACCTGAATTGAGCGGCCGACGCAGCATCTCCTGACTCACGCCCAGCTTCGCCGCGGCGTCTTTTACGCGTTTCATCAAATCCGGGGTCTGCAACTCCGGCTCGCCTCGCGCGCGGCGCTGCGCATTCAGCGCGGCTTTCAGAAATTGCATTGTCGCGACGCCTGGAATCTCGACCGGATACTGAAAAGCGAGAAACAAACCAAGCGCCGCGCGTTCATGCGGCGGCAGATCGAGGACGTTCTGTCCGTTGAGCTTTATTTCACCGCCGGTGACATCATACCCCTCCCGACCGGCGATCACATAGGAGAGCGTCGACTTTCCGGTCCCGTTGGGTCCCATAATCGCGGCGACCTCGCCATCCCGCACCGACAGCGTTAGTCCCTTGAGAATCTCCCGGTCGCCGACCGAGACATGAAGATCGTTGATTTCGAGCATTAGCCTACGCTCCCTTCGAGCGAAATGGAAATCAGCTTCTGGGCCTCGACAGCGAATTCCATAGGAAGCTGCTGCAAAACATCCCGCACGAAACCATTGACGATCAGGGCCGTCGCCTCCTCGGCGGTCAGGCCCCGCTGCATGGCGTAAAAAAGCTGATCCTCGGAGATACGCGAGGTTGTCGCCTCATGTTCGACCTGCGCCGATGCGTTCTTTGTTTCGATATAGGGGATCGTGTGCGCGCTGCAGTCATGGCCAATCAGCAGGCTGTCGCATTGCGTGTAGTTGCGCGCGCCTTCCGCCTTGCGATGCGCCGAAACGAGACCCCGATAGGTGTTGCGGGATTTTCCCGCCGATATCCCTTTGGAGACGATCCGGCTCCTCGTATTGCGGCCAAGATGGATCATCTTCGTCCCGCTATCCACCTGCTGATGGCCGTTGGAGACAGCGATCGAGTAGAATTCGCCCTGGGAATTGTCCCCCCGCAGGATGCAGGACGGATATTTCCAGGTGATCGCCGAACCGGTCTCCACCTGCGTCCAAGAGATATGGGCGTTGCGGCCACGACAATCGCCACGCTTGGTCACGAAATTATAGATGCCGCCGCGCCCTGCGCTGTCGCCTGGATACCAGTTCTGGACGGTCGAATATTTGATCTCCGCATCGTCCAGCGCGACCAGTTCGACAACCGCGGCGTGAAGCTGGTTCTCGTCACGGCGCGGGGCCGTGCATCCCTCCAGATAGCTCACATAGGCGCCCGCGTCGGCAATGATCAGCGTGCGCTCGAATTGTCCGGTTTTCTGCTCGTTTATGCGGAAATACGTTGACAACTCCCTG
>CAZJAY010000032.1:0-10145 GCA_964543915.1 uncultured Methylocystis sp.
CGCGAGGATCGGGGCTGCCGCCGCATTGCGACGCAGAAGGACTTTCATGAGGTGTACTCATGATGTTTAGGGAGATTTTGATTCAAAGCGCTTCATTGTCGGATTCGCCGGTGCGGATTCGGATTGCGCGTTCGAGCGGCCCGACGAAAATCTTGCCGTCGCCGATCTGCCCCGTGCGCGCCGTCGCAGCGATCGCGTCAACGACCTGTTCGGCAAGGGCTGCGGACACCGCGACTTCGATCTTGAGCTTCGGGAGGAAGCTGATCGCGTATTCGGCTCCGCGATAGATTTCCGTGTGCCCTTTCTGACGTCCAAAGCCTTTCACCTCGGTCACGGTCAATCCGTGCACGCCGATATTCGTCAGCGCGTCGCGAACCTCGTCGAGTTTGAAGGGCTTGATGATCGCTGTAACGATTTTCATCTGCCAATCCTGTGTTACGCCTCGTTTGATGCGCGTCTTTCGCCGGATGGCTGTGGACGCCGCAGGGGCGTGGTCGGGGAGGGGAGCGCGATCTGCGATCCCACGCGCGAGGCTTTCAAATGCCGTGCCAACGTCGCAAATGGCCGGTGCCCGCGACAAAAAAACGATTCGTCCCCCGGGCGCGCCCTGAAAGTCGCCCGGCTTCCCTCGGTGACGCCATTTGCGGCCGCCGCGTCTGCAATCATGGCGGTCGCGCAGGCCATGCGGAGATTGGAGACGCCTAAAAATTCATCGATAATCGATGATCTGCCTAAAAATATATCATTCTCGCACCCTGATCAGGCCTTCCTGGGCGACAGAAGCGATCAGACGGCCGGGCCGGTCAAAAATCTGTCCGCGCGCGAGCGCGCGACCGTGGGCGGCCACGGGTGATTCCTGCGCATAGAGAAGCCATTGATCAACCCGTGGCGTCTCATGGAACCAGAGAGCGTGATCGAGGCTCGCAACCTGGATACGTGGGTCGAAGATCGTTCGACCATGGGCGATCAGGGCGGTATTCAGCAAAGTCATGTCCGAGAGATAGGCTAGCAGGGCGCAATGGATCGTCCCGTTTTCGGGGAGCGGGCCCTTGATGCGAAACCAGATCAGCTGACTGTTGGTTGGGTGATCCTGCGGCTTCAGCAGTTGCGCCGGGTCGACGATCCGCATGTCCAGCGCGCGCGGCTTTTCGAGCCATCGCGCGGCGGGCTCGGGCATGAAGCCGCGAAAGCGCGCAACCAGCGCATGGGCGTCGTCAAGCGTTTCCGGGTCGGGCGCTGCGGGCATGGCCGTCGCGTGGGTCAAACCGTCTTCACTGCGCTGGAAGGACGCTTCGAGCGAGAAGATCGTCTGACCACGCTGCGTCGCGTTACAGCGCCGGGTCGTGAAACTCCGCCCGTCCCGCACGCGCTCGACCGCATAGTCGATCGGGATCGCCGGGTCGCCGGCAAGCACGAAATAGCCGTGAAGAGAATGAACAGAGCGGTCTGCGGGCGTCGTGCGTGTTGTGGCGACGAGGGCCTGCGCGATGGCTTGCCCACCGTAGACATGACGGCCTGCGTTTTCGGGGCTCTCACCCCGGTATCGATCGCCGCCGAGGTCCTCGAGATCAAGCAGATCGAGCAACTCGTGGGCCGGCGCTTTCATGGCAACGCCCCGTCAATCGATCCGGCGCGCTTCCTCTGGCAGCATGATCGGAATCCCGTCGCGGATTGGATAGGCGAGCTTCGCCGGACGCGAGATCAATTCCTGCCGGGCGCGATCATATTCGAGCGTCGCCTTGGTGAGCGGGCATACGAGAATTTCGAGCAGTCGAGGGTCAACCCGGTTGGGCTCCGACGCAGCGGTGTCTCCCCCCGCAGAAGAATGATCTGTGTCGCTCATTATCCGGTTCCGTTCGTGCGCCGCATACGTCAATGCCAAAGGCGCGTGTCGCTATTGCGTTCGGCGATGTCGAGACGCGCAAGCGCAACGAGCGTTTCAGCGCGGGTCTTGAGGTCGACGGCTTCGATCAGCGCCTGTTTTTCATTTGCGCCGAAAGGGCACATCATTGCAAGCGCGTTGACCAGCGTTTCAGTCGGCGCCGCGTCTATGCTGCCCCAGTCCACTTCGAGGTTGGCTGAATTGGCGAAACGGCGCAACATCGCGACAACGCCATCGCGGTCGACGGCGGCTTCTCCCGCACCGGGACAGAGATCATCAGCGAAGTCGGCGTAATCGACCTCGAACTGCCGGTAAAGGGTGGTGGTCGGCAATTCAGCGACAATGCGGAAACGCGCCACGCCAGACAGCGTGATCAGATAGCGGCCATCTCCGGTCTCGGAGAACTGCGTAATGCGTCCGGCGCAGCCTATGTCAAAAAGGCGCGGTTTGCCGATCGATCCCTCGATCGGCTGGATCATGCCGATCATGCGCGACCCGGCGATCGCGTCTTCGACCATGGCGAGATAACGCGGTTCGAAAATATTCAGCGGCAACTCCCCGCGCGGCAGCAGTAACGCGCCGCTGAGCGGAAATACGGGCAGGACCGCTGGCAAGGACTCTACGGTATTGAAGGGGCGGTTCGGACCCATACTGCCTCCGGACGCCGTGACATTTGTCTCCGGTCAGGCAAAAAGCAGCGTCGACAATTTCCGTCTGGCGGAGATGGCGGCCTTGTCCATCGGTCCCCACGCCTCGAAAAACTGAAGAAGCTGTTTCCTTGCCCCATCCTCTCTCCAACTACGGTCCCGACGAATGATTTCAAGCAGGGCCTGCGCCGCTTCTTCGCGCTCATCACGCGCGTTCAGGGCGAGCGCGAGATCGAAATAGGCGTCGAGATCGTTCGGATCGAAACCGATACGCGTGCGCAACTCGCCGATTTCGCCGAGATCGGCCGCTTTTTCGGCGTTGTCGAGCGCGGCGGCTGCGGCTGTGACGTCCGGGCGGCTGCGCGCGGACTCGGGCAAGCGCGCGAGGAGGGCGCGCGCCTGATCAAATTGTTGTGCGGTGACGTAAAGACCCGCGAGCGCGGCGATCGCCGCCGGGTTTGGCGGATCCTCAGCGGCGAGTTCGGAAAGAAGCGCATGGGCGCCGGCGATATCGCCCTCCGCGAGCAGCGCCTGCGCAAGCGCCATCGGATCTTCCGGCGCGTCGATCGGGCCGACGAGCCGCTCCAGAAACCCCCGGATTTCGCTTTCGGGAAGCGCGCCGACAAAGCCGTCCACCGGACGTCCCCGCTGGAAGGCGACAACGGCCGGGATCGATTTGATCCCTAATTGTTCCGCAACTTCTGGCTCGGCCTCGATGTTCATCTTCGCAAGCGTCAGCTTGTCCCCGGCCGCAGCGACGAGCTTTTCGAGCATTGGCGCCAATTGCTTGCAGGGGCCGCACCATGGCGCCCAGAAATCCACGAGCACGACCCGACGCATCGATTCTTCAAGAACCTCGGTCCTGAACCGCGCTGTCGTGGTTTCGATGACCTTGTTCGCCGCATCGGCCATTGGCGCACGCTCCTTCGTCAAATCACTGCCGGATAAAGGTGAGATAGGCCGGATGCCGGCCGGCCGCTATGGCTTTGGACTCGTATTTCGTCCGCGTCCAGCCAGCCCATGGTTCGAGCCAGTCGCGCGCCTGCGTGGCGCGCCACGCAAAGTCAGGAGTCTCGCGTAACCGCGCCAGCGTCCATGCCGAATAATCGTCAATATCCGTCGCGAAACGCAATTCTGCGCCCGACGGCATCACGCGAGCGAGGCGCGCCAGATTTTCCCCGGAAACGAAACGACGTTTACGGTGTCGTCGCTTCGGCCATGGATCGGGGTAGAACAGATAGACGCGCGAGAGGCTCGCATCCGGCAGCCGATCAATCACTTCGACGGCATCGCCCTGGTGGAGCCGAATATTTTCAAGGCCTGCCGCAGCAATCCGGGCGAGCAGACGCGCCATGCCGTTGACGAAAGGTTCGCAGCCGATGAAATCGACGTCCGGTTCGGCCGTCGCCGCCGCGACAAGATGCTCGCCGCCGCCGAAACCGATTTCGAGGCGCGTTTCCCGCCCTGCACGCGGGACCAGGGGCAGGGCCGGGTCGATCGACAGCGTCGGCAAAAGCGTCGTCAACAGTTCGGACTGATGGCGGCGCAGGGCCTTGCCGCGCGAACGTCCATAGAGACGGCGGCGAAGGGGCGCGTGGTCGTTCGGGGACCCGTCATTGGGGTCGGTCATGCGGACGATCCGGCGGAGGAACGAAAATTGGCCGGGAGCGGCGTCCCGGCCATTCTTTTTGGCGCTTGTCGTGCGCGGTCAGGCGAAATGCGATTTCAGCCGATCGACGAGATCGGTTTTTTCCCACGAGAAGCCCCCGTCGGCGTCTGGCGTGCGGCCAAAATGGCCATAGGCCGAGGTGCGCGCATAGATCGGACGGTTAAGCTGGAGATGTTCGCGGATGCCGCGCGGCGTCAGCCGCATCAGCTCCGGCAGCGCCGCCTCCAGACGGTCTTCGGCGACCTGGCCGGTGCCATGCAGATCGACATAGATCGACAGCGGCTCGGCGACGCCGATGGCGTAGGACAGCTGAAGCGTGCAGCGGTCAGCGAGACCGGCGGCGACGATGTTCTTGGCAAGGTAGCGGGCGGCGTAGGCGGCCGAGCGGTCGACCTTCGTCGGATCCTTGCCTGAAAAGGCGCCGCCGCCGTGTGGGGCGGCCCCGCCATAGGTGTCGACAATGATCTTGCGGCCGGTCAGGCCCGCGTCGCCATCCGGGCCGCCGATGAAGAATTTGCCGGTCGGATTGACGTGCCAGACTGTCTTTTCGGTGATCCAGCCGTCGGGCAGGGCCTCGCGGATATAGGGCTCGGCGATGCGCCGGATGTCCGCTGGCGCAAGACGTTCGTCGACATGCTGGTGCGAAAGAACGATCTGGGTCGCCTCAACAGGCTTGCCGTCGACATAACGGACCGTGACCTGGCTCTTCGCGTCAGGGCCGAGACCTTTTTCCTTGCCTGAATGGCGCGCCGCCGCAAGCTTTTCCAGGATCTTGTGCGAATAATATAGCGGCGCCGGCATCAGATCGGGCGTTTCGCGGACGGCGTAGCCGAACATGATTCCCTGGTCGCCGGCGCCTTCGTCCTTGTTGCCGGCGGCGTCGACGCCTTGCGCAATATCGACGGACTGTTCGTGCAGCAGGACCTCGATATTCGCGGTGTTCCAGTGGAAGCCGCGTTGCTCATAACCGATATCCCGGATCGCCCGACGGGCGATTTCGACAATGCGTTCAAACGGAATATGCGGACCGCGCACTTCGCCAGCGATCACCACGCGATTGGTGGTGGAGAGCGTTTCGGCGGCGACGCGAATGGCGTAGGGATCGACGCCGGCTTTTTCTCCCTCGCGGAAGAACTCATCGACGATTTCATCGGAGATACGGTCGCAGACCTTGTCCGGATGACCTTCGGAAACGGACTCGCTCGTAAAAAGATAGTTCTTGCGGGTCAATGCGCGCTCTCCTGCAAGGCGGGGGTTGGGGCGTAAACGGGTGATACAAACGCTTCATGGTCGCAAGCGCTGAAAAGCCGCCAATGCTTTGCGGAGGTGGCTTGCGCGTGATGATCGCCCCTTGCGACCCTATGCCCTGTCGCCGGATCGGGAAGGAGCGGAAGGTTGCAGTCGGGCGGATTTCGCGCGCGACTCTCTGCCAGCGGACGTTCGTTTCGTCAAGCCGGGCGCACCGCTTCGTTCGTTAAACAGAACTCTTGAAAACGGTTTCGTCTCTGTTCCGGTTATCGTCTTCGCACCCGAGGGCAACAACCAGATCAATGATTTTACGACGAATTTTGGGATCCGAGATGCGTGCGAAAGCACGATTGAGCTGGATCCCCTCGGTTGTGGACAGAAAATCCGAAATGATTGCGCCGCCGTCGATCGCCGCCGGATTTTCGACCGCGCCTTTTCCGGCTGTGTCCTGGAAAAAGAAAGACGGCGGGACTTTCAGCGTCTGGGAGATTTGCTGAAGACGGCTCGCGCTGATGCGGTTGACGCCTTTTTCGTATTTTTGAATCTGCTGGAATGTGATGCCAAGCGCTTCGCCCAGCTTTTCCTGACTCATATTCATCAGGACTCTTTGCATTCTGACACGATTTCCGACGTGCCGATCGATGGGATTGGGAATTTTCGCCATGGCTGTCTGCATCAGCTCAAGGTTAGTCAAATTTCGCCTGAATGCAAACATTTTTCATAATTGCGGCGTTTCTCAATGAGCCGCCAGATAAATGGTTCGACGGGAAAGTCGTTTGGAATTCGAACGTCAGGCGCGAAGACGTCCGGCGAGCGCCGCCGCCAGCACGGCGACAAACAGAAACGCCACGAGAAAGCGCCCGAAACGGGCGTAGATAGTTGACGCCGCCGGTTTTGGCAGCAGGCCGTCGATCACGCCCTCTACGCCAAGCGGCAATGACTGCAGAACGCGGCCATAGGGATCGACGATGGCGGAAACGCCGGTGTTCGCGACCCGGATCAGCGGCAGACCTTGCTCGATGGCGCGCAGACGCGCCTGGGCAAAATGTTGATAGGGGCCGGTTGTTTGACCGAACCAGCCGTCATTTGTCAGATTAAGCAGCGCGCCCGGGCGACCGCGTCCGGCCCCGCGCTCGACCGCCGCGTCCGGAAAGATCGCCTCGTAACATACGAGCGGCGAAAGCAGCGGCAAGCCGGGCGCGCGCAATTCGCGCGGTCCCGCGCCAGGGTCCCAGACGCCGGGAACAAGATGCGCGACCCCGAGTCTGCCGAGAACGGGCGCGAGCGGCAGATATTCTCCGAACGGCACGAGGTGGATTTTGTCGAAAAACGCGACGATCCGACTGTCGCGAACAACCTCGATCGAATTGAAAATCTTCCCGCTTTCTGACTCTGCATGTTCCGTCCGCGCCGCGCCGGTGATCAGCGTGGCCTCTTTCAGCATGCCGCCGATCGCCGCGAGCGCCTCCGGTTGTCGCGAAAGAATGAAAGGAAAGGCCGACTCTGGCCAGACAAGATGCGTGACGCCCGCCATGCCCCCATGGTCCGGATCGGTCGCGCGCCCGGAAAGCGCGATGTAGCGCCGCAGGATTTCGGGGCCGTTTTCCGGCCGGAATTTCGCGTCCTGTGGCAGGTTCGGTTGCATAAGACGCAGTCGAACGCCGGCGACTATTTCGGTCGTTCCGGCGACGAGCCGCAAGGCGCCATAGGCGGTCGTGAAAACGAGGAGGGCGGCTGCGGTCATCATGGCCGGGTTGCGGGTCAAGCGTCGGGCGCTGACTTCGATCAGCGTTGCGGGGGCCGCGAAAATGATCACGGTTAGCAGGTTGAGCCCGTAAAGTCCGACGAGCGCGGCTGTTTGCGCGAGCGGCCCGGCGTCGGCCAGCGCCATTCCCATAACGTTCCATGGGAAGCCGGTCAGCAAATGTCCGCGCAGCCACTCCGAGACGGACAGCCCGAAGGCGAGGGCAAAGACTCGCGCCGGGCCGGACGACCAGAGCAGGCGGGAGAGCCAGAAGCCAAAGGCGGTGAAGATCGCCAGCGCCGCGGGAAGACCGATAACGGCTAATGGCAGCGCCCATGCGAACTGGTCCGCTTCAACCAGCAACGCGGCCCCCAGCCACCAGAGACCGGCGAAAAAATAGCCGAAGCCGAGCCACCAGCCGTCCGTAGCCGCGGCGCGCGCTGAGGGTTCGCCGTCGATCAGCCAGACTGCGACGCACAGCGGGATCGCAATCGCCGGCGTGAAAGAAAAGGGCGCGAGCGCGAACGCGCCAAGCGCGCCCGCGAAGAAGGCGAACATACGCCGTGACCAGCCTTCCGACAGAACGATACAGGCCGGCAGGACGCGAAGGGAAAGGTGTCCGCCGTCGGGCCGGGCGTGGTTGAGCAAAGGAGGTCTCGCCTGTCGGAATCAGGCGCAGAGTGTAATTGTTTTTTTGCGGGCCGGCACAGGCCCTTGCGCGGGACGTCGCCCTATGGCGTCCCGCACCCGAGCCATGTGGCCGATCGCCTTTACTGCGGCGCCCGTTCGAGCTCCTGAAGCGCCCTTTCCGCGATTTTGGTGGCGGATTTGCGTTTCTTCTCGCCGAATTTCACGACTTCCTTCAGGCGACGAATGGCGGCTTTGATATGCTTTTCGGGGCGTTCCTTGTCCGCGTCCATCGCATGATGGAGGGCCTCGGTTGCATGATGCACGAGTTCGGAAGGCTTGCCCTCCCGGCCTGAGACGACCGCTTCGCGTGTATGTGAAATCGCTTCGGCAATGTGGTTATCGGCGGCGATCGCCATCGACGACGCGAGCGCCGTGACGAACAATGCCGCGCAAATCGCGCGCAGGCTGCGGATCATTTTGCTTTCCTCCCGAAATCCAATGACAACATTAAAGAAATAGATCACGCCCTTGTGTCATTCAAGCCGAAAGGAAAGCGGATGCCGCCGCACGCGCGCCGGGCGAACGCCGTATAGTTGTTTCTCCGACACCTTTATGCGGCGCGCGCATTGCCTTTGCCGGGCTCAAGGCCGGCGACGGCTGCGCACTCTCAATTTGCCGACCCTTCGGGGATCCGCCTCAATGATTTCAAATTCATAGGCTTCGACCGGCGTGGGTATGATTTCGCCGCGCATCGGCACGCGGCCGGCCAGCCATGCGACAAGCCCGCCAATTGTCGTCACTTCCGCCGGCGCGTCCTCCAGTCTGAAATCGACGCCGAGGCTGTCCGCGACTTCGTCGAGATCGGCGCGCGCATCGAGAAGGAAGTCGCCATTCTCCAGTTTCTCTATTGTTGACGCCTCGCCGACATCATGTTCGTCCTCGATATCGCCGACGATCATTTCCATGATGTCCTCGATTGTGACGAGACCATCGGTGCCGCCATATTCGTCGATAACGAGCGCCAGATGCGTACGCGTGCCCTGCATACGGATCAGAAGATCCAACGCCGGCATCGAGCGCGGCACAAACAGAACCGGCTTCAGCAAATTCAGCGAGGCGATCGAAGCGCCAAAGTCGGTCTTGCCGGCAACGACGCCATCCGTTTCCGCACAATGCGCGAACAGATCGATGAAGTCGCGTATATGTAGCATGCCCCGTGGATCATCGAGCGTGTCAGCATAGACGGGCAGGCGTGAATGGCCCGCTTCACGAAAGACATTCAGCGCCTCGCGCACGGTCGAGTCATGGGCGATAGCAATGATGTCGGCGCGCGGGATCATGGCGTCCTCGACGCGAAGATCGTGGAGGCCGAGAACATTTTTCAGAAGGGCCCGCTCATGGGGCGTCACATCGCCGGCGGCCTCGTCGAGCGCTTCCTCGATATCTTCGCGCACGGAGGCGGGCGACAGTCCGAGCAGCGTACGCAGGCGGTCAAACAGGCTGACGCGCGCGTCCTCGATGTTGTCAGATCGCGTCGACATGCCCGATATCAGATTTGTGCGATTCGACGTCTCCGGCGTTTGCATAGGGATCGTTCATCCCGAGCGACGCCGCGATCCGGCGTTCCAGCGCTTCCATCTCCTCAGCCTCTCCGGCGCTTTCGTGATCATAGCCAAGGAGGTGCAGAAATCCATGAACAACCATGTGGCGTGTGTGATCCTCCAGCGATTTTTCCTGTGCCCCGGCCTCGCGCGCCACAGTTTCGAAGGCGATCACGATATCTCCGAGCAACGCCCGCGCTTCCAGTGGGCCTGGCGTCGGGAAAGAGAGCACATTCGTCGGCGCATCCTTGTCACGCCATCTGGCGTTCAACGCCCGGATTTCCGCGTCGTCGCAGAAATTGACGCTGACCTCAGAGGATTCGGCCAGTTCAATCCCGGTTACTGCAATTGTAGCGGCGATGCAGGCGCGGACGAGCGGATCAAGCCCATCGACGGCGCTCCATTCGTCGGCGGCGACCATGATATCGACTTCGACTGTCATCCTTCCTCGCGTCTGCGGGTTCTGGCCCGCGCGGCGCGGTCGTAGGCGCCGACAATCTGCCGCACAAGATCATGTCGCACGACATCCGCCTCCGAAAATGTCACACGACCGACCGTGTCGAGTTCCGACAACAGCGCGACCGCCTCCGAAAGACCGGATGTCTGGCCGGGGGGCAGTTCGGTCTGCGACGGGTCGCCGGTCACAATCATGCGGGAACCTTCGCCCAGCCGTGTGAGAAACATCTTCATCTGCATGGACGTCGCGTTTTGCGCTTCGTCGAGC